>CAITLX010000026.1 GCA_903893335.1 uncultured delta proteobacterium
GAGCGCGCGCTCGAGCGCCGACGCCACGAGCGCAGCGTCGCGCGCCTCGCCGCACCGCCGCTCGGCGGCGAGCGCCCAGGCGAGCCCCGCGTACGCGTCGGCCGCTCGCGGGCTGCGAGCCGTGGCCTCGCGGTACGCGCGCACGGCCTCGGCGGAGCGCCCGCGCGCGAGCTCGATGCGGCCGAGCGCGAACAGCAGCGCGACGTCCTGGGGGTACGCGTCGAGCGCAGCGCGCAGCGGCTGCACGGCGCCGTCGAGGTCGCCCGCCGCCTCCGCGCGTGCGGACGCCGCGAGCGCGTCGCTCCACGCGTCCGCGCGCGCCTCGCTCGCGGACGTCGCCGCGGCGAAGAGCAGCGCGAGCGAGCGGCGAGCGGTGGTGGAGGGCAGGGGCATGCGCGACGAGCCGGTGCGCGGGACGCGAGCGGAGCGAGCCGCACGCGCGGCGCCGCTGCTCTGCGCGGTCGGTTCGAGAGCTCAGGGGGCGCGGCCGCGGAAAACGATCACGCGCGTGCGCGATTTCTCGTCAGGGGCAGACGCCGAGCGGCGCGGGGAGGCGCGGCAACCCGCTGCGCACGGCCTCGCAGAGATCGAAGCAGGCACCCCCCACGCCGCACCCGACGAACCCTTGCCCTGGCGGCGGCGGCCCCGCTGGGCACGTCGCGGGGAGCTGCCAGCAGGTGCCGGGCACGCTCCCCGAGCAGGGACCACCGGGCGGCGCGAGGTGCCCGCACGCCGCGCCCGCGTTCGGGCACGCGGCGGCATCGACGCAGCTGACCGCCGGAGCGCCCCCGCCACCGCACGGGCCGGGGTTGGCCGAGGTGACCCGTCGCTCGCGGCGCACGCAGTCGTTCCAGTACGTCACGCCGTCGCAGCCGCAGACCGGGTCGCCCGCTCCCACGCAAGGAGGCGGCAAGGGGACGCACAGGCCGTGCGCATCGCCGCACGCGCTCCGCTCGCAGAGCTCGCCGGCCGTGCACTCCGCGGCGCTCGCGCACGCACGCGCGACGCCGAGCCCATCGGCGGCGGCGTCCGAGCCAGCGTCGGCAGTCGGCCCCTCGGCGACGACGACCTCGGTGGCTGCGCACGCCGACGCGACGACCGATACGGCGAGCGCCGCGGCGAGCGCGAGCGGGGGACCCAGGATGTTCATGGCAGGCTCTCACTCTCCGTGTCGGGCGCGTAGGGCGCCGCGCCGGTCGGCGTCCAGACGAGGCCGAGCTGCAGCACCGGGCGCAGGCGCGACGCCTCGACGAGCACCTCGTGCTCGCCGCCGCGCACGCTCGCCCAGGTGTGCGGCGTCGTGTCGAGATCGAGCGCGCCGCCGAGCGACAGCTGCAGGCGTCGCCCGAGCGCGACCCGCGCGCCGAGTCCGACCCCGACGATGGGCGAGACATGGACGCCGCGAGGCGTGACGGGCGCGGACGGAGCGGCCGCGGACGTCTGCGAGGAGGCGACGTCCACGCCCGCCTGAAGGCTCGCGCCGAGCGCCAGCCTCCCCGCCGAGAGCAGCTCGACCGAGGCGCCCAGGCGCAGCGACGTCGGGCGCACGCGCACATCGACCGACGTCGAGGAGCCCTCGACGGGTTCGTAGGTGCGGGCCTCGGCCCACAGCGAGGGGTGCAGCGGCGCCGCGCGCGCGACGAGCCCCGCGGACACCGCCGGGCCGAGGACCCAGCCCGCGTCGCGCGCGAACGACGTCGCCGCGAGGGCGGCGCCGAGCTCGAGCCCGAGCGACGAGGGGCGCGGCTCGGCGCGTGGCGCGGGCGGCTCGCGCGCTTCCGCGGGCGACGGCGCCGCAGGGCTCGGCGTCATGGCCAGCCGCGTCTGCATCGTCGCCTCGACGATGAGCGCGATCTGCTCGGCGGTGACCTCGGTCGACCCGTCGCGGCGCACCTCGCGGCGCACCAGCTCGCGCCCGGACGCGCCGTCCCAGACGGTGACGACGGCGGGATCGACGCCCGGGCGCACATCGACGACCACGCGCGCGAGGAAGCCTGCGCCCGTCGCCTCGCGGCGAACCGCGACGCCGAGGCGCACGAGCGGAGCGGAGACGCTCTGCTCGGTGCGGGGCCTGTCGTCTTCGCCAGCGAGCACGAGCAGCTCGACGACCCGAGCGTCGCTCGGCGCAGCCGCCGCCGCCGAGGCGCGCAGCGCGACCGCGAGCGCGAGCGCGACGGCCACGGTGTGGCTCGCTCGCGGAGCC
>CAITLX010000027.1 GCA_903893335.1 uncultured delta proteobacterium
CTCGGCCCCCTCGACGCCGTGGCGCGTGAGGACGTCGAGCAAGAGGCCGCGTCGCTGCTCGGCGCGCAGCGGGTCGAAGCGGATCTTGAAGGTGAAGCGACGCAGGGCGGCCGGATCGATGGCGTCGAGGAAGTTGGTGGCGAAGAAGACGATGCCCGGGTGGCGCTCGACGCGCCCGAGGATCTCGTTGGTGAGCGAGCCCTGCCACTGCCTGTCGACGCCGCCGCGGTCGCGCAGCAGGCTGTCGGCCTCGTCGAAGAAGAGCAGCGCCCCCTTCGACTCGGCCTCGTCGAAGGCTGCGGCGAGGTTCTGCTCGCTCTGGCCGACGAACATCCCGAGGATGTCGGACGCGCGCTTCACGAGCAGCGGCGCGCCGATCTCCTTCGCGACCCCCTCGGCGAAGCACGTCTTGCCCGTGCCCGGAGGGCCCCAGCAGGCGACGACTCCCTGGCGGCTGCGGCGCAGGGCCTCGACCACCGCGCCCGTCGTCACGCTGGTGTTGAGCCAGCGCGCGTCGAGGGTGAGCGGCTGCGCGACGCCGTGCAGCGACGTGTCGCGGCTGCCGAGCAGCTTCGCGCTCCGGTCGAGGTGGTGGTCGAGCGCGGCCTCGACCGCCTCGGGCGTCGTCACGCCGACGAGCCCCACGAACGCGGCGGCTTGCTTCATGCGCGCCGGGGTCAGCTCGCGCCGCTCGGCGGTCGCGGCGATCCAGGCCGCGGGCACGGCCACGCCGTCGAGCATGCGCGCGAGCATCCGCTCGCGGACGGCGACCGGCGGCGTGCCGAGCTCGAACGAATAGGTCATTCGGCGCAGGAATGCGGGGTCGACGTGGTCGACGCGGTTGGCGATGAACAGCGTCGGCGTGCTGTTGGTCTCGAGCATGTCGTTGACGTAGGCCTTGCTGCGCCCGCCGCCGTCGCGCTCGCCCACCCAGCCGTGCTGGCCGGGGAAGGCGTCCTCGGCCTCGTCGAAGAGGATGGCGCTCGTCGGCGCGTGGCGCAGCACGCGCTGCGCGACGACCAGGCGCGTGACGCGCGCGTTCGACGACGTCTCGGCGCCGCCGTCGCTCGACGACTCGGCCTCGTAGAGGGTGATGCCGGCGGCCTTCGCTACGGCGCGCGCGAGCGTCGTCTTGCCCACTCCGGGCGGGCCGACGAGCAGCACGTTGACGCCGGGCGTGCGCCGCTCGGCGGCTGCGGTGAGCAGCGAGCGCAGGTAGCCCACCTCGCGCTCGAGGTGCGCGAAGTCCTCGAGGCCGACCTCGACCGCGACCGGACGCCCGACGAACGCGCCGAGCACCCCCTCGGGCGTGCGGTACGCCTTGACGATCTGCTCGATGAGCTCGAACTCGAGCGGCAGCGGCGTGCCCTCGTGCTCGGAGCCCTCGGCGTCGAGCTGCAGCAGCCCGGTGCGCACGAGCATGCCGTCCTCGGCGAGCGCGTGGCGCACGTCGGCGAGCGGCATGTCGAGCGCCAGGGCGACCGCCTCGGCGATGCGCCGATCGCTCGTCGTGCGCGAGAGCTGAATGGCGCCGATGAGCGGGAAGTAGCCCGCCGCGATGGCGAAGAGCAGCACGCGCTGCTCGGTGGAGGTGAGGCCCACCGCGTCGCCGAGCACGCGCACGTTGGCCGCGACGTGGTCGAGGCCGAGCGTGGGAGCGTCGGCGCGCTTGGCGAGCGCCGTCTGCGCGCGGTTGAGCAGCGCGACCTTGCCGAGGTTCGTCGGCGCGGGGAGGTCGAGCGAGGTGAGGATGCGCCGGAGCACCTCGACGTCGGCGCGCTCGCCGTAGGCGACGACGAGCCGCAGCGCCCAGACGCTGGCGAGGCCGAGGTCGACGGGGCAGTCGGCCTCCTGCTGGCAGATCTGCCGGTGGAGGCGACGCAGGGTGCGGTGGTGGTTCGGGCGCGCCATCAGGCGGCCCCTCGGCGCGGCGCGCGGTGCGTGGACGGGAGCGGAGCGAAGAAAGCGGGGGGAAAGTGCAAGGGAGCCTCCGGGGGTCGAGTACGGAGCGAAGGCCCCGAACCTGCCCACGCCGCGTGGCGGGGGCAAGCCGAGGTCGGACATTGTATGGCCAAATGCGCGCCGCTCGCGCGCCTGGACGCGCGACCCAGCCTCACGCGTGGGCGACGAGACCCTCCCGGCGCGTCGAGGGTCAGGCTGCCCTCTTTCGGGACTTCGTGGTGGCCACGCGCTCGCGGGCGCCGGCGCGGAACGCGTCGCGGTAGATGCGCAGCAGCGTGCCCTCGCGCATCAGCAGCGACTCCTCGAGGAGCTCGATGTCGATGCCGACGTCCCAGTACCAGTCGAGGTTGGCGGTGCTGAAGTCGGCGGGCGTGTACGCGCCCCGCTTGCCGTGCTGGTGGCCGCGCCTCTGGACGGACATCATCTCGGCGGCTGCCCCGGGGCGGCAGTCGGTGACGCGGCACTTGGAAACGATCTGTTCGGCGTTGAGCATGTTCGTCCTCTCATTCGTGCGGACAAAGGCGGGTGGGTTCGGCGCGCTCGCTGCCCGTGGCGCGGGGTTCGGCGGCTCGGTGTCGGGTGTGCGCCGGAGGTGTGCACGCTCGAGGGTGGCGACGCCGCGTGGCGGGGGCAAGCCGAGGTCGGACATTGTATGGCCTCAGTCGGCCGCCAGCGCGCCGACGCTCAGGTGCGCGAGCTTGCCGTCGAGCAGGACGACCTCGCCGGCGCGCTCGAAACCTGCGAGCGCGAACGAGTCGCCCGTCGAATACCGGATGCGCTTGAGCGGGTGCAGCTCGTCGCTCCAGAGCGCGGACAGCA
>CAITLX010000028.1 GCA_903893335.1 uncultured delta proteobacterium
ACCTGCCCCAGGGGGCCAGCGGCTTCTTCGCCGACGGTCGCGGGATGCGCCCGGCGGTCGAGGGCACCGTCCCCGCGCTCGTGCGCGGTCGCGACGACGCGCACTTCGACGACGACGCGTGGAACCTCGGCCGACGCGGCGACGCGTGGGTCGGCAAGGCCCCCATCGCGGTCGACGGCGCGACGCTGCGACGCGGCGAGGAGCGCTTCGGCATCTACTGCGTCCCCTGCCACGACAAGTCGGGCAGCGGCCGCGGCATCGTCGTCCAGCGCGGCTTCCCGCTCCCTCCATCGCTGTCGGCCGATCACGCGCGCGGCCTCGCCGACGGCGAGATCTTCGACATCGCCAGCAACGGCGTGCGCAACATGCCGTCGTACCGCGCGCAGATCCCCGTCGAGGACCGCTGGGCGATCGTGGCCTGGCTGCGCGTCCTGCAGCGCAGCCAGCACGCGGCCGTCGAAGACGTCCCCGCCGACCTGCGCGGGAAGATCGACCCCGAGGGCAACACTCCATGAGCCGCGTCGAATCCAGCAATCTCGCCGCGCACGGCGGCGGCTCGGCCCAGGCGTCGGGCCACGGGCCCGCGGCCGGCGTCGACACCCCCCGGCTCGCCCCGGCCACGGGCAAGAAGTGGCTCGGCATCGCAGCCGCGGTCGCAGGCGTCGGCCTCGCGCTCTCGGCGGCGGGTTTCGCCGCCGACCGGCCGCGCTTCGCCCACGCGTGGCTCGTCGGCTTCGTCTTCACCGTCACCGTCGGCATCGGCGCGCTCTTCTTCGTGCTCATCCAGCACCTCACGCGCGCCGCCTGGTCGGTCGCGGTGCGGCGCCAGGCCGAGTGGGTCGCCTTCTCGCTGCTCGCCGCAGCGCCCCTGTTCGCCCCGCTCTACGCGCTCGCGCCGCAGATCTGGACGGGCTGGCTCGGGCCCGAGGCCGCGCACGACGAGCTCGTGCACAAGAAGGCCGCCTACCTCAACCTGCACGCCTTCACCATTCGCGCGGTCGTCTACTTCGCGATCTGGGGCGTGCTCGCCTACTGGTTCTCCAAGCGCTCGACCGCGCAGGACGCCGACGGCAAGCGCGAGCACACGCTCGCCATGCAGGCGCGCAGCGCGCCGGCCATTCCCTTCGTCGCGCTGTCGATGACGTTCGCGTCGTTCGACTGGCTGATGAGCCTCGACCCGCACTGGTACTCGACCATCTTCGGCGTCTACATCTTCTCGGGCGCCACGACCTCGAGCTTCGCGGTGCTGGCGCTCTTCACCGTCGGGCTGCAGACGTCGGGCTACTTCCGTAAAGTCTCGACGGTCGAGCACCGCCACGACGTCGGCAAGCTGCTCTTCGGCTTCACGGTGTTCTGGGCCTACATCGCGTTCTCGCAGTTCTTCCTCATCTGGTACGCGAACATCCCCGAGGAGACGGTCTTCTTCCGCGAGCGCATGGGCGAGGGCTGGATGCCGGTCAGCGCGGCGCTGCTCTTCGGCCACTTCATCATCCCGTTCACGCTGTTGCTCTCGCGCCACGTCAAGCGCAACGCCGTCGGCCTCAGCGTCGGCGCCGTGCTCATGCTCGTGATGCACTGGGTCGACGTCTACTGGCTGGTGATGCCCAACCTCGATCGCCACGCGCCGCACTTCTCGTGGATCGATCTCGGCGGCCTGCTCGGCCCGCTCGGCGTCGCCGCCGTCGTCGTCGCTTGGAAGGCGAGCCGCGAGAACCTCTTCCCCGTCCGCGATCCGCGTCTGCCCGAGACCTACAAGGTGGAGAACCTATGAGCGCAGGCCCCGCGCACCAGCCGGCCCCCGCGGGCGACGAGCTCGAGTTCGAGAGGGATCAGCCGAACAACGGCGTCATCCTCGTCATCGTCCTCGCCATCGTCTCGACCATCGTGGCGTCGGTCGTCTTCGTCGATCAGTACTTCGGCTACGCCATCCGCTCCGAGCAGTCGCGCAAGGTGCTCGAGGCCGACAGCCCGCTCTTGCGCGAGCTGCGCGCCGGCGAGCAGTCGCGGCTCGGTCGCTACCAGTGGGCGAGCAAGAAGGACGGCCAGGTCCGCATCCCGATCGACCGCGCGCGCGAGCTCGTGCTCGCCGAGTGGGCGGCTCGCAACCCCGCCGACGTCCCGCTCGTCCCCGCGGTCGCCGCGGCGGCGGCGCCTGCCTCGTCGGCCGCTCCGGCGTCGTCGGCGGCTCCCGCGACCAGCGCGGCGCCCTCGGCCTCGGCCAGCGCTGCTCCCGCTCCGCACAAGCCCGCGCCGTGATCGGCTCGCCACGATGACCGCCCGCTCGTTCGCATTGCTCGTCGCCGTCCTGGCGCTCGTCGGGGTCTCGCGCTCCGCGGGTGCCCAGCAGACGAAGAACGAGCTGCCGCACGAGCTCGAGGGCATCGGCATCGACGATCGGCGCGGCGCGCAGCTTCCGGGCGACGTGCGGCTGCGCGACCAAGAGGGCCAATCGATCCGGCTCTCCAGCTACTTCGACGGCGAGCGACCCACGCTGCTCGTGCTCGCCTACTACCGCTGCCCCATGCTCTGCACGCTGGTGCTCAACCAGCTTCAGAAGGGCCTCTCGGGCCTCGCGTGGACGGCGGGCAAGGATCTGCGCGTCGTGACCGTGAGCATCGACCCGCGCGACACGCCGGCCGACGCGAAGGCGAAGCGCGCGAAATACGTCGAGGCCTATGGGCGCGACCCCGGCCCGCACGGCTGGGATTTCCTCGTGGGCGACGAGGCCGAGGTCAAGCGCCTCGCCGACGCGGTCGGCTTCCACTACCGCTGGGACGCCGAGACCGAGCAGTACGCCCACGCGGCGGGCCTGTTCGTCGTGTCGCCCGGGGGCCGCCTCACGCAGACGCTCTACGGCCTCGAGTTCGCGCCGCGCACGCTGCGGCTCGCGCTCACCGACGCGAGCCAGGGCAAGCTCGGCACGCCCTTGGACCGCGTACTGCTCTTTTGCTACCACTACGACGCAGCCCGTCAGGGCTACGTCGTCGCGCGTGCCCGCATCGCGATGATTGTGGGGTGTCTCGTATCGCTGTTCGCGTTCGCCGGTTGGCTCGCGAGCCTCTGGCGAGCCGAGGCGTCCCGCCGGACCGTTCGCCCCCATGAGGCTCCTTCGTCATGAGCGCCCCGAAGATCGAGATCGACTCCCTCTGGCTGCCCAAGGCGAGCTCCACGCTCGCCGGGCAGGTCGACACGGCCTGGAACTGGGCCATGGCGAACGCCGTCGTCTTCTTCTTCATCGTGATGATCCCGCTCGGGTACTTCATGGTGAAGTACAAGAAGAAGAGCGACGCCGACGTCACCAGCACGCTCGCGCACAGCACGCTCATCGAGACGGTGTGGACGGTCATTCCCACGGTCGTCGTCATGGCCCTCTTCTTCGTCGGGCTCTGGCCGTACCTCAGCGCCGCCGTGCCGCCGAAGGACGCCTTCGAGGTGCAGGTCACCGCGCAGAAGTGGGCCTGGACGTTCACCTACCCGAACGGCACCGTCTCGCCGGGCAAGCTCGTCGTCCCCCAGGGCCGTCCGGTCAAGCTCGTCATGAGCTCCACCGACGTCATCCACTCGTTCTTCGTGCCCGAGTTCCGCATCAAGCAGGACGTCGTGCCGGGCATGTACACGACGATGTGGTTCGAGGCGAAGGACGTGGAGGAGACCGCGGTGCTCTGCACCGAGTACTGCGGCACCGGCCACTCGGAGATGCTCGCCACCGTGCAGGTGCTCGCGGCCCCGGCGTTCGACCAGTGGCTCGAGGCCGGCGACGACAAGAACCTCCCGCCCGCCGAGAAGGGCAAGGCGCTGTACGGCCAGTGGGCCTGCGGAAGCTGTCACCCGATCGACGGCACGCGCGGCGTCGGCCCCTCGCTCAAGGGCCTCTACGGCAGGAACGAGGAGCTCACCGACGGCTCGTCGGTGAAGGCAGACGAGAACTACCTGCGCGAGAGCATCCTCGTATCGACCGCCAAGGTCGTGAAGGGCTTCGCGCCCGTCATGCCGGCGTTCCAGGGGCAGATCAAGGACGCGCAGGTCGATGCGCTGATCGCCTACATCAAGGCGCTGCAGTAACGCGCCGCGCGCTACCGGAAGATTGGTGGAGTCAATGGCACAGGGAGCGATCACCGACACGACGGGCCCCGCGGGGTACGGCGACGCGAGCTCGGGCAAGAACTACCTGAATGCGGAGAAGGGCTTCCTGTCGTGGGTCACGACGGTCGACCACAAGCGCATCGGGATGATGTACCTCGCGAGCGTCCTCACCGCGTTCCTGCTCGGTGGGCTCATGGCGCTCGTCCTGCGCCTCGAGCTGATGAAGCCGGGCAAGCAGTTCCTGACCGCCGATCAGTACAACCAGGCGTTCACGCTGCACGGCGCGCTGATGGTGTTCCTCTTCATCATCCCGGCGATCCCCGGCTCGCTCGGCAACTTCCTCGTGCCCATCATGGTCGGCGCGAAGGACGTCGCGTTCCCCAAGCTCAACCTGCTGAGCATCTACCTCTACTGGTCGGGCGCCGTCTTCATGTTCGCGTCGCTGCTCATCGGCGGCATCGACACCGGCTGGACGTTCTACACCCCGTACTCGTCGACGACCTCGACCGCCGTCATCAGCGTCACCTTCGGCGCGTTCATCCTCGGCTTCTCGAGCATCCTCACGGGGCTCAACTTCATCGTCACGATCCACAAGCTGCGCGCGCCGGGCATCACCTGGTTCAAGATGCCGCTGCTGCTCTGGGCGCTCTACGCCACGAGCGTCGTGCAGATCCTCGCGACGCCGGTGCTCGCCATCACGCTCCTCCTGCTCATCTTCGAGCGCGCGTTCAGCATCGGAATCTTCGATCCCCGGCTCGGCGGCGACCCGGTGCTGTTCCAGCACTTCTTCTGGTTTTACAGCCACCCGGCCGTCTACATCATGATCCTGCCCGGCATGGGCATCATCAACGAGCTCATCGCGGTGCACGCGAAGCGCACGGTGTTCGGCTACAAGGCCATCGCCTACTCGAGCATGGCCATCGCGCTCATCGGCTTCCTCGTGTGGGGCCACCACATGTTCGTCGCCGGGCAGAGCGAGCTCGCGGCGACCATCTTCTCGTTCTTGACCTTCCTCGTCGCCATCCCGTCGGGCGTGAAGGTCTTCAACTGGGTGTCGACCTTGTGGAAGGGGAGCATCTCCTACACGACGCCGATGATGTACGCGATCTCGTTCCTGTTCCTGTTCACCATCGGTGGGCTCACCGGCATCTTCCTCGGGATGCTGAGCGTGAACATGCACCTGACGGACACCTACTTCGTCGTGGCGCATTTCCACTACGTCATGATGGGCGGCACCGTCATCGCGTTCATCGGCGGCCTGCACCACTGGTGGCCGAAGATGACCGGGCGCATGTACGACGAGACCGTCGGCAAGATCGCCTGCGCGCTCGTCTTCGTCGGCTTCAACGCGACGTTCTTCGTCCAGTTCATCCTGGGCAGCCGCGGGATGCCGCGCCGCTACTACAACTACCTCGATCAGTTCCAGCCGCTGCACGCGTTCTCGACCGTCGGTAGCTGGATCCTCGGCGCGGGCCTCGTGCTCGTGGCCTGGAACCTCATTCGCTCGATCACGAAGGGCGCGATCGCGCCGGCCAACCCGTGGGGCGGGCTCAGCCTCGAGTGGGAGACGGCCTCGCCCCCCATCACCGAGAACTTCGCCGAGACGCCCATCCTCAAGCACGGCCCGTACGACTACTTCCCCGCGGGGAGCAAGCACTGATGAGCACCGTAGACGAAGCGACGACGCCGAAGGCGGGGCTCTCCCCGCAGTTTCACGTCGCGCACCATTTCGACAAGGCCGACACGCAGTTCGACGCCGGCCGCATGGGCGTCTGGCTCTTCCTCGTGACCGAGGTGCTCTTCTTCGGCGGGCTCTTCTGCGCTTTCGCCGTGTTCCGCGCCTGGTACTTCGACGCGTTCGTCGAGGCGCATCACCACCTCGACAAGGTGATGGGCGGGGTCAACACCGTCGTGCTCATCTGCTCGAGCCTCACGATGGCGCTCGCCGTGCGCTCGGCGCAGACGAACAACAAGAAGGCCACCGTCGCGCTCTTGCTCGTGACGCTGCTCTGCGCCGCCGTCTTCCTCTGCATCAAGTACGTCGAGTACTCGCACAAGTTCCACGAGGGCCTGCTGCCCGGCAAGTACTTCACCGCAGCCGGGTTCACGACCGGCAACAAGGCGGGCATCTTCTTCGCCGTCTATTTCATGATGACGGGCGTGCACGGGTTGCACGTCGTCATCGGCATGGGCCTCATCACGTGGATCCTCGTGCGCGCGGCCAAGGGGCAGTTCTCGAGCCGTTACTACGCGCCCGTCGAGGGGGTGGGGCTCTACTGGCACCTGGTCGACCTCGTCTGGATCTACCTCTTCCCGCTCCTCTACCTCATCGGCTGACGGTCCCAAGGAGAGCACGACATGTCCGCTGATACCCATGGGCACGACGGCGCGCACGGCCACGATCACGTCCCGCACGTCCTCCCGCTGAAGACCTACTTCGCCACCTGGGGC
>CAITLX010000029.1 GCA_903893335.1 uncultured delta proteobacterium
GCAGCGCGCCCGCGCGGTGTGCAGGCCGAGCCTCGCCCGTGACGCTCCGCTCGCACCTCGCGCTGCTCGGCTTCGCGTGGGGCTCGCTCGGCCGCCGACGCGGCAAGAGCCTCGCGCTCGGCGCGGGCTTGGCCCTCGGCGTCGCGCTCATCGCGGCCGTGCTCTTCGTCACCTCGTCGCTGCGCGGCGAGGCAGCGCGCGCGCGCGGCGTCGCCCCCGACCTCGTGGTGCAGCGCCTGGTGGGCGGGCGTCCGGCGCTCGTGCCCCCCGCGTGGGCCTCGTTCGTGGCCGCGCGGCCGGGGGTGCGCCGCGCGCGTCCGCGCGTGTGGGGCTACGTCTTTCTCCCTGCGGTGCAGGCCAACGTGACGGTGGTCGGGCGCGAGCCTGGCGACGGCGGAGGGCTCGACGCGGTGGCCGGCGCGCTCGCCGCGGGGCGCGACGCGAGGCCGGGCGAGCGCTGGGCAGCGGTCGTCGGCGACGGGCTGGCCAGGCTGCTCGGCGTCGGCCCCGGCAACGTCATCGCGCTGCCGAGCGCGCGCGCCGAGGCGCGGCCGCTCTCCGTGGTCGGCACGTTCGCCTCGGCCGTCTCGCTGTTCGCGAGCGACGTCGTGCTGCTCGACGAGCGCGACGCGCGCGTCGTGCTCGACTGCCCCGAGGACGAGGCGACCGATCTCGCGGTCGATCTGACCAACCCCGACGAGGCGGCCGTCGTGGCTGCGGCCGTGACCGAGCGGCTGCCGGGAGCGCGCGTCATCGACCGCCGCTCGCTCGCGCGTGTGCACGATCTCACCTACGGGCGGCGCGCGGGCATCGTCTTCGCCGCGTCGCTGCCCGGACTGCTCGCGCTGCTCGTGCTCGCGCACGATCGCGCCTCGGGCCTCGGTCCGGCCGAGCGGCGCGAGATCGCGGTGCTCAAGGCGGTCGGGTGGTCCACCTCCGACGTCCTCGCCGCGAAGCTCTGGGAGGCGTCGATCGTGGGCGTCGCCGCGACGAGCGCGGGGGTCGTGCTCGCGTACGGGTGGGTCTTCGTCGCGGGCGCTCCGGGGCTGCGCGAGGTGCTCGCGGGCTGGAGCGTGCTCTACCCCACCGCGCCGCTGGTGCCCGCCATCGACGCGGGCGAGCTCGTCGGGCTGTGCGGCTCGGTGCTCGGCGCCTTCGTCGCCCTCTCGGTCGTGCCGTCGTTCCGCGCCGCCACGCTCGACCCGCTCGACGCGATGCGGGGCTGACCCCGCGCGGGGCCGCCGAGGGGCTCGGGCTCCCTCGGGCCGGGATCGGCGCCGAGCGCGTTTCGGTGCTACCAACGAGGGAGCGTGCAACGAGATCGCGCCCACGTCGCAGACGCCGTCGCCGCTCTGCTCAAGGCCCTGGGGCACCCGCCCGACGGCGATCCGCTGCTCGCGGGCACGCCGCGCCGCGTCGCCGACGCGTGGCTCGACGAGCTGCTCGACGGCTACGAGGTCGACGCCGCGGCGCTGCTCGCGCGCGAGAGCGAGCCCTGCACGGCGGCGACCCCCTCGTTCGTCGTGGTGCAAGGCCTCGCGGTCACCACGGTCTGCCCGCACCACCTGCTGCCCGCGCGCGGCGTCGCCGCGGTCGCCTACCTGCCGGGCGAGCGGCTCGCGGGCATCGGCGCGCTCGCGCAGCTCGTCGACGCGTTCGCGCACCGGCTCACGCTCCAGGAGACGATCGGCACCGAGGTCGCGCGCGCGCTGGTCGAGCACCTCGGCGCGCGCGGCGCCGCCTGTCGGCTCTCGCTCTCGCACGACTGCCTCTCGGCGCGCGGCGAGCGCCAGACCGGGGCGAGGGTCGAGACGGTCGCGACCGCTGGCACCCTGGCGTCGGGGGCGCCCGAGCTCGCGGCGGTGCTCGCGGCGCTCGGGGGGGCGCCGTGAGCGCGGCCATCGTCACCGGGGCGAGCCGGGGCATCGGGCGCGCGGTGGCCCTCGCGCTCGCGGCGCGCGGGCTCGACGTCGCGCTGCTCGCGCGCGACCTCGAGGCGCTCTCGCGCGTGGCCGACGAGGCTTCGGCGTTCGGCGTGCGCGCCCTGGTGCTCGCGTGCGACGTCGCGCGCGAGGGGGACATCGCCGCCGCGGTGGCGGGCGCCGTCGAGGTGCTCGGCGCGCCCGAGGTCGTCGTCAACAACGCGGGCGTCATCCGTCGCGGGCTGGTGCACGAGCAGCCCATCGACGATCTGCGTCATGTGCTCGACGTCGATCTCGTCGCGCCGATGCTCGTCGCGCGCGCGGCGCTGCCGTCGATGCTCGCGCGCGGTCGCGGGCGCCTGGTGCAGGTCGCGAGCGTGTCGGCGACGCTCGGCACCGCGGGGGCCGCGGCCTACTGTGCGGCGAAGTGGGGGCTTGTGGGCTTCACCAAGAGCCTCGCCGAGGAGCTACGCGGAACGGGCCTCGCGGCGATGGCCGTGTTGCCCGGGTCGGTCGACACCGCCATGCTTGCTGGCAGTGGCTTCGATCCCGACATGGCACCCGACGACGTCGCGCGCACCATCACGTTCCTCGCGCTCGACGCGCCGCTCGCGATGAACGGCAGCGCCGTGGAGGTCTTCGGCCCGTGATGCCCCTGCCCACCGATCTCGAGGCGGCGCTCGCCGAGCTGCCGATCTTCCCGCTGCCGCAGACGGTGCTGTTCCCCGGCGCTCTGCTGCGGCTGCACGTGTTCGAGCCGCGCTACCGCGCGATGACGCGCGATTGCCTCGCGGGCAACCGCGCGATGGCCATCGCGCGCATCCGCGACGACGCGCGGCGCGACGGCAAGGGCTTGCCCGCCATCGAGCAGGTCGCCGGTCTCGGCGTCATCATCGAACACACCGAGCTGCCCGACGGTCGCTACCACCTCCTGCTGCTCGGCCGCGAGCGCGTGCGGCTCGACGAGCTCCCCTTCGTCGCGCCCTACCGGCGCGCCCGCGCCACCGTGCTCGCGTCGAGCGAGGCCGAGCCTCGCGCGGTCGACGTGTCGGCGCTCCAGCACACCGCGGCGATCTTCGCGGCCGACATCCGCGCCCGCGACCCCGCGTTCGACTTCTCCTTGCCGCCGATCGCGTCGCCGGGGGCCGCGGTCGATCTCGCCGCGCACCACCTCGTGCTCGACGCGTGCGACAGGCAGGCGCTGCTCGAGACGCTCGACGTGGGCGTTCGCGTGCAGAAGACGGTCGAGCTGCTCGCCGCGCAGCACGCGGCGCTCTCGCGCTGCGGCGCGCACGCGCGGCTCGTCAACTGACGTGGGCGCGGTTCGGCTCGTCGGGCGGCTCGCGTGCGCCCGGCTCGCGCCGGGGGCGAGCGTGCGCGTGGGCGAGGGGCCGCTCGCCGCGCTCGTGTCCGAGCTGGACGGTCAGGCTTACGCGATCGAGGACCGCTGCCACCACGAGGGCGCGAGCCTCGCGCGCGGCTCGCGCAGCGGGTGCCGCGTGAGGTGCCCCGCGCACGGGTGGGACTTCGACGTCCGCACCGGCGAGCAGCTCGCGCCCCAGCCGGGCGGCTCGCGCCAGCGCGCGTTCGAGGTCGCGCGGGAGGGTGACGACCTCGTCGTGCTCGATCCGTGGCGCCTCGAGCTGGTGCGGTAGTGGCGCCGCGGTCGCGCAGCGCCGGCGTCGCCGCGCCGCCACCGCTCCGAGGTGTACGGCGTCCGGACGCTGCGCTACGGGTGGCGCCGTGAGCTCGCTGCCCGAGAGGGTCGACGTCGTGGTCGTCGGTGCAGGCACGGCCGGGGCCGCGACGGCGCGGTTCGTCGCGCAGGCGGGCCTGTCGGTGCTCTGCGTCGAGCGCGGCGCGCTGGCCGAGGCGGGCGCGCGCTGGATCAACGGCGTGGCGCTGTCGGCGTTCGACGCGGCGGGCTTGTCGCGCCCGACCGGCGACGAGGCGCGCGGGCACGGACACGCGTTTCACTTCGTCGCGGGGCGCGGGCCGTCGCGCGTGGTCATCGACGATCACGAGGTCGCCGACGTCGACATGGGGCTCTTCGTCGGTCGCGTGCAGGCCGCCGCGCGCGAGGCCGGCGCGGTGCTCGAGGGGGGCGTCGAGGTCCACGGCGTCTCCGGGCACGTCGTCGACACCTCGCGCGGTCGCGTCACCACCGCGTGGGTGGTCGACGCCTCGGGCCACGGGGGCGCGCGGCTCGCGCGCGTGCCGCCCGTCGACAGGCGCGACCTGTGCGTCGCGGCGCAGCAGGTCCGCCACGTGCGCGACCGCGGCGCGGCCGAGGCCTTCTTCGCCGCGCACGGCGTGCCCACCGGGGACACGCTCTGCTTCACCGCGCTCGATGGCGGCTACTCCATCCTCAACGTGCGGCTCGCGCACGACAGGCTGTTCGTGCTCACCGGCAGCATCCCCGCCGAGGGGCACGCCGGCGGGCAGGCCATCGCCGACACGTTCGCCGCCGAGCAGTCGTGGGTGGGGGACATCGAGCGCGCCGGCGCGCGCGCGATCCCGCTGCGCCGCCCCTTCGACCGCCTCGCGCACGGGCCGGTCGCGCTCGTCGGCGACGCGGGGTGCCAGGTGTTCTCGGCGCACGGTTCGGGCATCGCCGCGGGGCTCGCCGCGGCGCGCCTGTTCGCCGAGGCGCTCGCCGCCGACGAGGGAGCGGCCGGCTACGAGCACCGCTGGCACACGCGCTACGGCGGCCTCTACGCCACCTACGACCTCTTCCGCCGCTTCTCGCAGTCGCTCGCGCCCCGCGACATCGCCGCGCTCATCGAGGCCGGCGTGCTCGAGCCCGTCGGGGCGCTCGCGGCGCTCGAGATGCGCGTGCCGCTCGTGCCTCCCCACGTCGCCGCGCGGCAGGCCGCGGGGCTGCTGCGTGTCCCGCGCCTCGGCGCGCGCGTCGCGGCCATGCTCGCGCGCGCTGCGTCCGCGCACGCCGTGTACGCCGCGCACCCGACCGATCCGGCTCGCCTGCGGCTCTGGTCGCACGCGGTCGCGCGCGCGACGGCGACCCCCGTCGATCCGGGCTGAGCTCAGAGCGCGCGGCCGGGCTTCGGCGTCGCGTCGTAGCGCGACATGCCCGGGGGCACCGGCGCGCTCGCGTTCTTGCCGACGACCTCGGCGAGCGCGCGCGCGAGCGCCGCGGCGTCGTCGGGCAGCACGCGTCGCCCCGAGTAGTAGATGGCGTAGCGGCCCGAGGACGCAGGGGGGCGCGCCTGCTGCTCGTCGTCGAGCGCGATCTCGAGCGTCACGACGGAGGCGTCGCTCTCGCACACGACGCGCATCGAGCCCTCGGAGACGGCGAGCACCTCGCGCACGCGAAAGGCGCCGAGCGTCGCGCCCGGGGCGAGCGGCGCGACGAGCGCGAGCTCGGCGGCTCCCGCGGGGGCACGCGGCCGCGCGCCGACGACCATCGCCGACGCAGGCGAGGGCGTGGGCCCCGGCGCGCCGGCGGAGCTGGGCGACAGGCGCTCGCACGCAGCGCCGAGGGCCAGCGTGGTCGCGATGAGGAGCGCGGCGCGGCGCGCCGGCGGCTTGGGCATCAGGTCCGACAGCGCCACGCCAGCGACTGTACCACGCGCCCTTTCGCGCTAACCTCGTGCGGCTTGGCCGCGATCGATCCGCCGCGCGACCTCACGCTGCCCGAGCCGGGCTCGCGCACGGCGCGCCAGGTGCTCTCGCGCGCGCTCGGTCGCCTGCCGCCCGACCTCTGCGCGCTCTCGCCGCGCCTCGCGCTCACCGAGGCGCGAGCGCGCGACCTCGAGCGCGTGACCTGCGAGGTGAACCTCGTACCGCCCAACCCCGGTTCGCTCGCCTTCCACCACCGGCTGGGCTTCGAGCGCATGGGCGAGCTCCAGCACATCCCCGGCGAGAAGGAGGTCGCCATGCTGGTTGCGACGGCGTGAAAGTCGAACCGATCGTCGAGAAGCGCTGCGGGACGATCGAGCCGCCATCGGCCCGCCCCTCCTCACGAGCAGCCGCGATCTCACCACCCGCCGGGCC
>CAITLX010000030.1 GCA_903893335.1 uncultured delta proteobacterium
GGGCGTACCTCGACGCCAACGCGTCGTGGTGGGTCTCGGCGCTGGGCCACGGGCACCCGCGCCTCGTCGCCGCGCTCGTCCGGCAAGCGCAGACGCTCGCGCACTGCGCGCTCGCCGGCATCGTCCACGAGCCCGCCGCGCGGCTCGCCGAGGAGCTCGCGCTCGTCGCCCCGCGCGGGCTCTCGCGGGTCTTCTTCAGCGACGACGGCTCGACCGCGGTCGAGGCCGCCGTGAAGCTCTGCCTCCAGCTCGCGCACCAGACCGGCCGCCCGAGGCGCACGCGGCTGCTCGCGCTCGAGCAGGCCTTCCACGGCGACACGCTCGGCGCGACGAGCCTCGGCGGCGTCGAGGTGTTCCGTCGCCCGTTCGCCTCTGCGCTGCTCGACTGCGTGCGCGTCGCGCCCCCCGCCGACGCGGCTTCGCTCGAGGCCGCGTTCGACGCGCTCGGTCGCGCGATCCGCGCGGGCGCCGACGAGCTCGCCGCGGTCGTCGTCGAGCCCATCGTGCAGGGGGCCGCCGGCATGCGCATCTACCCCCCGGCGTTCCTGCGCCACCTGCGCGAGCTCTGCACCGCCCACGACATCCCGCTCGTCGCCGACGAGGTGTTCACCGGCTACGGGCGCACCGGCCCGATGTGGGCCTGCGAGCACGCCGGCGTCGTGCCCGACCTGCTGTGCACCGCGAAGGCGTTCTCGGGGGGCATGCTGCCGATGGCGGCGACGCTCGCGTCCGACGCCGTCTTCGAGGGCTTCCTCGGCGACCGCGACCGCGCCTTCCTCCACGGCCACTCGTTCACGGGCAACCCGCTCGGCGCAGCGGTGGCGCGCGAGGTGCTCGCCGTCTACCGCGACGAGCGCATCCTCGAGCGCGCGGCGCCCAAGGCGGCGCGCATCGCCGAGGCCTTCCGCGCCATGGGCTCGCTCCCGCACGTCCGCGCCACGCGCGCGCTCGGCATGATCGGCGCGCTCGACCTCGACGGCGACGAGGGGTACCTCGCCGACGCCGGCTGGCGGGTGGCGCGCGCCGCGCGCGATCGGGGCGTGTACCTCCGGCCGCTCGGCAACGTCGTCTACGTCACCCCCGCGCTCAACATCGGCGCCGACGACCTCGACGACCTGCTCGGGCGGGTCGCCGAATCGGTCGCCGCGGCCCTCTCGGGCTGACCCCGAACGGTCGCCTTCGCGCCTCCTCGGCCTGACCCCGAAAGGCGGCCTTCACGCCCCTTGTGCAAGGCCGGGGGCGGCGCGTACATTGGCGCGTCCGCGCGCGCCCACAGCGCACGCAAGACGCCGACTTTCCAAGGTGTTTTCGAGGGGTCCGGGGCCAAACCGCGGATCTCTCGCCCCTCCGCGCGGGCGACACTCCAGCCCGCCAAGGTAGACGATGAGCGCGCAAGACATCAGGGCTGCTCTCGGCAGGCTCCAGCAGGAGCCCGATCGCGAAGACGCTTGGACCGAGCTGACCGACGCGGCGACGTCCCCCGGCGGGCTGGCGCTCGAGGAGCGCAAAGCGCTGCTCGAAGCGGCGCGCCGAGGCCACGAGCTGCGGCGCGAGTGGGACGCCGTCGCGCGGGTGCTCGAGCTCGAGGTCGCGCTCGCCGCCGGCACGCCCGTCGGCTTCGCGATGCAGTGGGAGCTCGCGCGCGTGCTCGACGAGGAGCTCGGCGACCTCCCGCGGGCCCGGGCCGCCTACGAGGCCCTCCTCGCCGCACGCGCCGACGACGCCGACGCGCGCAGCGCGCTCGCGCGCCTCGACGCCGCAGCCTCCACCTGGCAGGAGCGCGTGCGCGAGCTCGACGCCGAGGCGGCCGGGGCCCGCGACGCGACGACCAAGAGCGCGCGCCTCGGAGCGGCCGCCGACCTCGCCTACCGGCACGCGGGCACCGACCCCGCAGCCCGAGCCCAGGTCGTGACGCGGCTCGAGTCGGCGCTCGGCGCCGACGCGCGCAACGTGCGCGCAGCGATGCTGCTCGAGCGCGTGTACCGCGCCGACGGCGCGTGGGAAGACGTCGCGCGCATCGCGGAGCTCCTGGCCGACGACGCGCCCCGCAAGGAGGACCGCGTCGCGGCCCTGCTGAGGCTCGGTCGCACGGCGACCCACCGGCTCGCAGCACAGGCGCGAGCGGTGTCGGCCTACGAGCGCGTGCTCGATCTCTGGCCGGGCCAGCGCGACGCGATGGGCTTCCTCTCGGAGTACTTCGCCGACCAGCAGGAGTGGGACTACCTCATCGCCCTGTACGAGGATCAGCTCCGCGGCGGAGGCGTCCGCGCCGGCGAAGAGGCGGGCGTGGTCTTCCAGATCGCGATGGTGCACTCGCGCATGCGCGGCGACGCCGCCGCGGCCGAGCCCTGGTTCGAGCGCCTGCGGCGCTCGGACCCGTCGCACCCCGGCATGCTCGACTTCTTCCGCGAGCGCTGCGGCCAGACGGGCGACGCGCAGCGGCTCATGACGGTGCTCATCGACGCGCAGCGCTCGCTCCCCGAGGGGGCCCAGAAGGCCGCGCTCGCGTCCGAGATCGCCAAGCTCGCAGAGGCCGGCGACCAGGCGCAGAAGGCGATCGACCAGTACAAGACGATCCTGCGCCACGAGCCGTCGAACGCCGAGGCGCGCACCGCGCTCAAGCGGCTCTACACGCAGACCGAGGGGTGGAACGCCCTCATCGAGCTGCTGCGCCAGGACCTCGAGCACACGAGCGCCGACGACCCGCCCGCTCGCCTCGCGGTGCTCCGCGAGATCGCGCGCGTGTACCGCGACCAGATCAAGAGCGACACCGCTCTCGTCACGGTGCTCACGCAGATCGTCGCCCTCGACGAGAGCGACGTCGACTCGCTGCGCGAGCTCGTGCGCGTCTACGAGACGCTCGGGCGCTGGCGCGATCTCCTCACCAGCCAGGCGAAGCTCGCCCACCTGCTGCCCGAGGGCAGCGAGAAGTCCGAGCTGTTCCGCTCGGTGGCGCGCCGCTGGCTCGAGCAGTTCACCAACGTGCAGAACGCCACCGACGCCTACGAGGCGCTGCTCGCGACCGCGCCGGGCGACGCCGAGGCCGAGGCCAAGCTGCGCGAGCTGTACGCCAAGCGCCGCGCGTGGCCCCAGCTCTTCGCGCTCTACGAGCGCGAGGTCGAGCAGAAGACGGGCGAGGAGCGCATCGCGCTCTTGCTCGACATGGCGCGCCTGGCCGCCGACCGGCTCGACCGCGGCGCCGACGCGATCGCCCTGTTCAAGCGCGTCCTCGACGAGGACCCGGCGCGCGGCGACGCGCTCGACGCGCTCGAGAAGCAGGCCGAGCGCACGAAGGACTTCGCGACCGCAGCGGACGTGCTCGAGCGCCGCATCGCCAGCGCCACCGACGAGGCCGCGCGCCTCGCGTCGCTGCAGAAGCTCGGCGCGCTCTACACCGACCGCCTCGGCGATCACGCGAGCGCCGCGCGCACGTGGCGGCGCATCCTCGATCTGTCCCCGGGGCATCCCAAGGCGCTGCGCGTGCTGCGCGACAGCTACCTCGCCGCCGGCGACTACGACGGGCTCGAGGAGCTGTACGCGTCGCAGCGCGACTGGGAGGGCCTCGCCGAGGTGCTCTCCGGAGCCGCCGACAAGGCCGCCGACGCCGACCTGAAGATCGCGCTCTCGTTCCGCGCAGCCCGCGTGCTCGCCGACCAGCTGCGCGCGCCCGAGCGCGCCGTCCGGTCGTACGAGCGCGTGCTCACCGTGCGGCCCGACGACGCGGTGGCCGCCACCGCGCTCGTCGCGCTCTACGAGCAGGAGGAGCGCTGGGTGCGTCTCCCGGCCCTCTACGAGGTGCTGCTCGGTCACGCCACGACCGACGACGACCGGCTGGCGCTGCTCGCCAAGCTCGTCGACGTCACCGGCACGAGGCTCAGCGACCGCGCCGCCGCCCTCGCGTGGGCTCGACGCGCGTACGACGTCGCGCCGACCGACGCGACGCTCGACGCGCTCGAGCTCGCGTCGCGCGCCGCGCGCTCCTGGGACGGCTTCCTCGAGGTCGTCGAGACCCGCATCAAGAAGAAGACGCCGGCCGCGACCAAGCGGGCGCTGCGCGGAAAGCTCGCGCGGCTCTACGCGCGAGAGCTCGGCCGCGTGGACGAGGCCATCGCCACCTACAAGGTGCTCGTCGAGGAGGACGCAAGCGACGCCGAGTCGGTCGAGGCGCTCGACCGCATCCTGCGCAGCACCGGCCGCCAGGACGACCTGCGCTGGCTCTTCCAGCTGCGCGCCGACCGCGACAGCGGCGCTGCGCGCGCCGCCATCCTCGGCGACCTCGCGAGCATCGAGGAGGACGTCTACGGCGACGTGGCGCGCGCCATCGAGGCCTGGCGCCTCGCCTTGGCCGCCGACCCGTCGAACCTCGGGGCCCAGCGCGCGCTGCCGCGCCTCCTGCTCGGCGCCGGCGACGCCGCGGCCGCAGCCAGCGTGCTCGAGGCGACCCGCGAGCTGGTGGGCGGAGCCGCGCGCGTCGCGCGCGAGCTCGACCTCGGCGAGCTCTACCTCGACCGCCTCGAGCGGCCCGACGGAGCCCTCGCGTGCGCGCTCGCGGCGCTCGAGATCGAGCCCCTCGAGCCGCGCGGCGTCGCGCTGCTCGAGCGCCTGCTCTCGGTCCCCTCGACGCGCGTGCGCGCCGCCGAGGTGCTCGA
>CAITLX010000031.1 GCA_903893335.1 uncultured delta proteobacterium
CGACGTCTGGTCCACGCGCGTCGGGGTCGAGGGGCGCGTCGCGCGCGGCCTGGTCGCGCGCGGGGGCTGGGCCTACGAGCCGTCGCCCGTGACGCCCCAGGTCGCGCGGACCAACTACCTCGACGCCGATACGCAGGTCCTCGCGCTCGGCGCGGGCGTCGATCTGCGCGAGCTTGCCGGGCTGCCGGTGACGATCGACGCCCACGCGCGCGCGCGCCTCGGCGCGACGCAGTCCGTCACGAAGGAGACCGCACACATGCCGGACGCCGACCCGACGCTGCCCGGCCGGCAGATCGACTCGCTCGGCTACCCCGGCTACGCGTCGCAGTCGCGCTTCTTCCAGGCCGGCGTCACCGTGACGTTCTTCGTCGGCAAGAAGGGGGCGAAATGAGCCGTCCCCTCGCCTCGCGCGCGTGGCTCGCCGCGCCTGCGCTCGCGCTGCTCGCGCTCTCGGGGTCGGCGCGCGCGGGCGTCGAGGACATCGTCGGCCTCGGGCCTCGCGACACCGCGCTCGGCGGCTCGTACGTCGCGCGCCCCGGCGATGTCGCCGCCGCGTATTCCAATCCAGCCGGCCTCGCGCCGGGCGGCGCGGTGAAGGAGCACGGCGGCTTCTTCGAGCTCACCGTCGCGGCCGTGTGGGCGCGCCCCTTCGTGCACGCCGACCGCACCGGCGGCGGCCCGGTCGCGACGCCGGGCACCCCCGACACGGCCGGGGCGCTGCTCGGGGCGCGCTTCAGCGCGGGGCAGATGTTCGACCTCGACGGCCTCGACGCGGGGCTCGCCCTCTACCTCCCCGCGCACATCTTCCGCTGGACGATCGCCCCCGACGACGACCCGCAGTGGGCGATGCTCACCGACCGCTCGCAGGTGCTCAGCTTCGACGCGGGGCTCGCCTACCGCGTCACGCGCTGGCTCTCGGTCGGCGTCGGCGCCCGCGCGCTGTTCGACGTGCAGACGGTGACGACCGGCAGCGTCACCTCGGTGCAGCAGGCGAAGGACCCGGCGACGGGCAACGACGTGCTGCTCGCGCACACGCGCCTCGGCACCGACGCGCAGGTGTTCGGGCGCATCACGCCGCAGGCTGGGCTGCTCGTCACGCCCATCGACGCGGTGCGCGTCGGCTTCGCGTGGCGCGCGCAGAGCTACGTGGACGACTGGGGTTACACGCGCATCGCGGGCGTGCCGGGGCTCGGCAACCTGGGCTACTCGCACCACTTCGCCCACTACTTCCACCCGACCGAGCTTGCGCTCGGCGCAAGCTGGGACGTCACGCGCACGCTCGACGTGTCGGCCGATCTGACGTGGAACCGCTGGTCGGCGGCGCTCAGCACCAACCGCAACGACCTCGGGGCCGTGCAGTTCGGCGACACCTGGACGCCCGCGCTCGGCGCGCGGCTGCGGCTCGGGCCGAGCGCCTCGGTGATGGCGGGCTACCGCTTCTACCGCTCGCCGCTCGACAACTTCGGCGGGCCGACGAACCTGCTCGACAACGACCGGCATGTGACGTCGGTCGGCGGCGACCTCGACCTCGGCAAGCTCGTCTGCGATTGCCTGCAAGGCGCCAAGCTCGTCGCAGCGGTGCAGCCGACGCTGCTCGTCTCGCGCACCGACACGAAGGATTTCCGGCGCTTCCGCAGCGACGTCGACTGGATGAACAACGCCGGGTACCCTGGCGTGACGTGGGGCGGCTGGATGCTCGGCGCCTCGGTCGGGGTGGAGGCAAAGTGGTGATGCGTCGTGCGCTCCCGGTCCTCGTCGCGCTCGGAGCCTTCGGCTGCGGGCCCGGGTCGAGCGACGTGCCGTTCGCGCGCGACGATCACCGCTCGCTCGCGCCCGTCGTCGAGGCAGGCGCAGACGCCGGCGTCGTGGACCCGGCCCTGCTGCCCCCCGACCCGCTCGAGGCGTGGGACACGGCGGGCGCCGGGCCGCTCACGGGCGTCTTCGCGCTCGAGGCGGTGGTCAAGGCCAAGGTCGCCGGCAGCCTCGAGGTCGAGGAGCGTCAGCTGCTGCGCATCCGCATCGTGCAGCGCGGCCGCGAGCTGCACGAGAAGACGACCGTCTGCACGCTCAAGCTCCCCGTCGTGAAGGACGTCGCCGAGCTGACCATTCCGCAGGCCATGACCGACGTGCTGCGCGGCCAGAGCGTCGAGGCGACCGGCGACTTTCTCTCGTCCGACTCGCCCGTGGGCGCGACCTGGACGCCCCCGCCGAGCCCCTTCCTCGTCGGCGCGTCGCTCGCGCACCCCGACAGCGACCCGCTCCCCACCGAGGCTGCGCCCACCGGGCAGGCCGACCAGGACGCCGACGGCGCTCCGGGCGTGACGGTCAATGCGCGCCTCGTGACCTGCGGCATGGACGTCCCCGAGCGCCTCTACGTGGCGCTCCGCACCTCGAGCACGATCTCGGGCACGATCACGAGCCTCGACCTCATCGAGGGCACCGACGACGTGTCGCTCGACCTCGCGACGCTCGGCTCGAGCGACCCGGCCTGTATGGCCGCCGCGGGCCCCATCGCGAGCCAGATCGCCGTGCAGCCCGGCAGCGCCATCACCGCGCACCGGCTCGGCGACGCCCAGGACGCCAACCACGACGGCAACGTGAGCTGCGCCGAGATCGAGGCCGCTGCGGCGGCGCTCTTTGGGCCATACTGGGCACCGTGACGTCGCTCGCCTCCCCATTGGGGGTGAGCCACCAGGCGCGATCGCGCCGAGAGAGGGGACTGCATGTTCGAGCGAACGACGCGGCGTAATGGGTCCTTCGTCACGCTGGCGCTGCTCGCGGTGAGCGCGGCGTGGCTCGGTTGCGGGTCGTCGGGCTCGGACGGCGCGATGCCGCCGGTCGGCGGCGGAGGCGCGGCAGGCGCAGGCGGCATGGTCGACGCCGGAGGCGCAGGCGGCGGCGTGGACGCCTCAGGCTCGGACGGCGCGGGAGGCGCGGCGAGCGACGCAGGCGCGAACGACCTCGAGCCGTGGGACACGACCGGCGCGGGCCCGCTGAGCGGCATCTTCGCGGTCGAGTACACGATCAACGCGACCGCGCTCGTGCTCCCGGTCACCTCGCGACAGCTCTTGCGCTTGCGCGTCTTGCAGAGCGGCACGCAGCTTCGCCTGCGCGACCAGATGTGCAAGCTGTCGCTCCCCGCCGTCGCCGGCGTCGCGACGGTGACGGTGCCCGCCGCGCTGCAAGCGCTCATCCGCAGCAAGATCACCGACGAGACGGGCAACTACCTGTCGAACGCCACGGCCATCGGCGCCACGCTCGCGTCGCCGCAGTTCTTGAGCGTGCTCGGCGCCAACCTCGCAAACCCGGCGACCGACGCGCTGCCGAGCGCGCAGAGCCCCGGCAGCGCCGTCGACGAGGACCAGGACGGCCACCCCGGCGTGACGCTCCAGACGACGTCGATCACGTGCAACCCCGCCAACGTGCCGCACGGCCTCTTCGTCGCGTTGCGCACGGCGGCGACCTTCAGCGCGACGGTCACCTCGAACGACGCGTTCGCGGGCTCGCTCACCCCGGTGCTCGATCAATCGATCCTCGGCAACGACGACGCGTGCCTCAACGCCTCGGGCACCGTGACCATCACGGTGGCGCCCGGGAGCTCCATGAAGGCGGTGCGCGTGGACACGGCGTCGCTCGGCTACGATCTGGACGCCAACGGAAACGTGGACTGCGACGAGATCGTCAAGGCAGCGCCCGCGCTGTTCGGCGTGTACTGGAACTGAAGTCCGCCGATGCCGAACGAGGGCGATGCCCCTCGACGCGATCGCGTAGGGTGCCGCTCGGACCCTCGCGTTGGACGCCACCCCCGAATGCCTCGATTGCGGCGCCTGCTGCTTCTCGAGGCTCGTCAACTACGTGAGCGTGACGGGGGCCGACCACGCGCGCCTCGGCGACCGCGTGGACGCCCTGGTGCGCTTCGACGGCAACCGCGCCTACATGCGCATGGTCGACGAGCACTGCGGCGCACTGCGCGTGGACAGCGCCTCGTCCAAGCTCGTCTGCACCGCGTACGAGACGCGCCCCGAGACGTGCCGCGACCTCGCCCGCGACTCGGGCGCCTGCCACGGCGAGCTTGCGACCAAGGAGGAGAGGCCGAGGCTCGCGCTGGCGAGGGGGCGGGCGCGTCGGGATTGAACCGGGTCGCCGACGGTCAGAACGCGGCGAGGACGGGGGTGGTGCTGTAGGGAAAGGCCGCTCCGGTCCCGAGTTGACCGATCGCGTTGTTACCCCAACACACTGCTGCGAACTCCGCCGTAACCGCGCAAGCGTTTGCCGACATGGCCGTGTCGATCGCGCGAACGCCGGCGCCGAGGCCCACTACGCTGAGAGCGACCAGCGACGGGTTCGTCGTGCCGGTTCCAAGTTGACCGGCGTAGCTGTCGCCCCAGCACAACGCCGCGCCCGACGTCGTCAGCGCGCACGCGAAGTTGTTCCCGACCGAAATCGCCCCAATATCGGCTCCGAGGCCGGTCACCGGAGTCGGCACCCATCGGTCGGTCGTCGTCGAATCCCCGAGTTGACCGTTGTAGTTGCCGCCCCAGCACAGCGCGGCACCAGCAGTTGTCACCGCACAGGTAGATACGTACCCGGCGCTCATGGTCGCGACGCCCGACGCAAGACCCACCACCGCCACGGGCGACGTGATCTGGCCAACGGTACCATTTCCGACCTCCCCGGAGGCGTTTTTGCCCCAGCACAGAACGGCGCCCCCCGTTGTCAAAGCGCAGCTGTGCGTGGAACCGGCGCTGATCGAACGGACGCCACTTCCGAGGCCGCTCACGGGGGTTGGCGTGCCGCGGTTTGTGGTGGTGCCGTCGCCGATTTCGCCATGGTAATTCCAACCCCAGCAGTAAGCCGCACCCGCAACTGTTACGGCGCAAGCGTGCGCAGAGCCGGCCGAAATGTCGATGATCTCCGAGGAGAGTCCAGCCACAAGCACCGGAACCGGACTCTTGGGCGCGGCGCTGTTGCCGAGCTGAGAGAGATTGTTGTCCCCCCAGCAGTAGACCCGGTGCGAAACGGTCAGAGCGCAATTGAATCCGCTGCCGATCGCAATGGCGGTCACCGGCTCGGTAAAGCTCTGCACCTTGACCGGCACCAAGCTGTCCGTCGTGCTGTTGTTCCCAAGCTCGCCCGCACCGTTGTAGCCGACGCACTCGACGGTGCCGTCCGTCATGAGCGCGCACGTATGCGACCCGTCGCCGCCCACGCTCTGGACTCCGACGACGCA
>CAITLX010000032.1 GCA_903893335.1 uncultured delta proteobacterium
CGGCGGCGAGGGCGGCGCCCCACGCGGCGGGGGGCGCGCGGCGCAGGGCGTCGAACAGCGATTGACCGAAGTAGCTGAGCAGGAAGAGCGGCACGACGTAGCCCGCGAGCGACGCCCAGAAGTGGGTCGAGAAGCGCACGCGCGACACGCCGAAGAACGCGTGCAGCAGCGGCGGCATCCAGAAGACGAGCCGCAGGAAGAACACCGTGGCGAACGCGCGCGTCGCGAGCGCCTCGTCCCAGCGCCGGAAGCGCGGCGGCACGAGCCTCGCCACGAAGTCGCGCGCGACGAGCCTCGCGAACGAGAAGCCGACGACGCTCGCGGCCATCGTGCCCGTCATCGAGAGCGCGAACGCCGTCGGCCAGGGCCAGATGAGCGGCGCGGCCACGACGAAGAGCGTGCCGGGGATGCCGAAGGGCTGAAACGCCGCATACGCCGCGACGAACGCCACCCAGCCCCACGGCCCGAGCGCGACGAGCGTGCGCGCCGCGCCCGCCGGGTCGGCGAAGCGCGCGAGCACGCCCGCCCGCTGCGCGAGCGCGAGCAGCAGCACCGCCGACGCGAGCGCGGCGAGCCGCACCATGCGCAGCGTGCGCGCGTCGTAGGCAGGGGGCACGACGCACCTCGTAGCACGCGCAGGTGGCGCGCCGCGGCCGGTGCGCTACGCCGCATGCGCCTCCGAGCCGCACGCCATGCCCATCCCCCTCTCGATCCTCGACCTCGCCTTCGTCTCGGCTGGCACCTCGCCGCGCGACGCGCTCGCGGGCTGCGTCACCCTCGCGCAGCGGGCCGAGGCGCTCGGCTACCGGCGCGTCTGGTACGCCGAGCACCACAACATGCCGCTCATCGCCTCGTCGGCGACGAGCGTGCTCATCGCGCACGTCGCCGCCCACACGCGCACCCTCCGCGTCGGCGCGGGGGGCATCATGCTCCCCAACCACGCGCCGCTCGTCATCGCCGAGCAGTTCGGCACGCTCGAGTGCCTGCACCCCGGGCGCATCGACCTCGGCCTCGGCCGCGCGCCGGGCACCGACCCGGTCACGACGCGCGCGCTGCACGTCCCTCCGTCGTCGTCCGAGGCCTTCCCGAGCGACGTGCTCGAGCTTCAGGCCTTCCTCGGTGACGACTCGCGGGTGCCAGGCGTCGAGGCGACGCCGGGCAAGGGCACGCGCGTGCCGCTCTACATCCTCGGCTCGTCGCTCTTCGGCGCGCGGCTCGCCGCGCAGCTTGGCCTCCCCTACGCCTTCGCGTCGCACTTCGCCCCCCAATCGCTCGAGGACGCGGTCGCCCTCTACCGCGCCGAGTTCCGCCCCTCCGAGCAGCAGGCGACGCCCCACGTCATCGCGGGGCTCAACGTCATCGCCGCCGACGACCCCGCCGACGCCCGCGCGCAGCTTTCCGCCGTGCAGCGCTCGCGGGTCAAGGCGCTGCTCGGCCGCGGAAAGGGGTGGAGCGACGCGCAGGCCGACGCCGTGCTCGCGTCGCCGGCGGGCCAGGGCATCGCCGCGATGAGCACCTACACCGCAATGGGCACGCGCGCCGAGGTGCAGGCCTACGTCGAGCGCTTCGCCGAGCACGCCAGCGCCGACGAGCTCATCGTCGTGCACGCCTCGCCCACGCTCGAGGCCCGCCTGCGCTCGGTCGAGCTATTGGTCGCCTGAGCTGCCGGGGCTACTTGCCGAGGTAGCCGAGGTCGACCCACGCCTGCCAGATGTCCGACGGGTGGATCATCCCCGTCAGCCAGGGCTCGTCGGTCGTGACGTCGCTCGAGTACCAGGAGACGAGGAACTGATCGCCGCCGATGGGCAGCA
>CAITLX010000033.1 GCA_903893335.1 uncultured delta proteobacterium
CCTCACCGCGGCGGGCTCGCTCGGGCACGTCGCGCGCGCGGCGGTGCTGGGCCCGACCGCGATTCCCTGGTTGTCCGACCCGCGCGCAGCGGCCGAGCGCCCGGAGGCTGCGATCCTCTCGACGCTCGCCCACGCCGCCGACGCGGGATCCGAGGCACTCGCGCCCGTCGTGCTCGCGCTGCTGCGTAGCCTCGACGATGCGCGCGCGTCGATCTACGCTGACGAAATCCTCGGAGCCGCGAGCGGGGCACTCATGAAGCAGCTGGATAAGGCCATGTTGGAGAACTACGAGTTCAAGAGCCAGTACTTCCGCGACCGGTTCGCGCAGGCCAAGGCCGCCGGAGTGGCCGAGGGGCGCCTCGAGGGGCGCGCCGCCGAGACGGCCGTCAACGTGCTCGCGGTCTTCGAGGCGCGCGGGCTGGCGGTCTCCGACGAGCTGCGAGCGCGCGTGCTCGGGTGCGCCGACCTCGATCAACTCGGCCTCTGGCACCGCCGCGCCGTCACCGTCGTCGCGCCGGACGACATCTTCGTCCCTGGCTGACGCGCCCCTCACGCATCCCCCAAATCCAAGAGCGAAGCCCCGACCCTTCGAGCGCAGCCGCGAAGCCACGCGCAGCCGAGCGCGTAGCGGCGAGCACGGAGGCGCAGGCCGACGATCTCGCGCCACGGCAAGGCCGTTGCACGCGCACGGACGTCGGCAGAGACGCGCTTGGAGGCCTCGCCGAGCACCTCGAGGTTGCGGACCACCGCGTCGAGCGTCCTCTGGTCCTCGCGGAGCGCCGCGGCGTGGAGAGCAGCGGTTTAGGCGAGCACCCGGTCGCACGCCTCGATCATGTCGGCGAGGTAAGCGCCCTGATCACGCGACACGTCGCGCCTCGGCCTCGATGCGCGGGCGAAGGCGCGCACGCAGCGCGGGGCGCGCGACGAGATCGACCCGGGTGCCGAGCGCGTCTTCGAGCAGCAGCTTGAGCCCCATGTAGCCGTCGAAGGTCGTTGGCCCCTCGAAGTCGACCAGCACGTCGACATCGCTCGCCGCGGTGGCCTCGCCGCGGGCCACCGAGCCGAACACCGACAGGTCGCGCACGCCGAAGCGGCGGCGAGCCTCGCGGAGTAGCCCGAGCAGTCGGGCGAACGCCTCTTCGCGGCCCATGACGGCTGATGCTAGCGCGAGACGCGCTGCCTGGGTTCGGGCGCACACGACGCCGGCTCTGGAGCGAGACCGTCGCGCAGCCGCGAATCGTTTCGCCTCGTCGCGTCCACGCTGCACCTCGACTGGCAGCCCCGGCTTGAAAGCCGAGGCTGCCGCCGAGCGACAGCGACCCCGCCGCCCCCCGTTCCACCTCGCCCCCGAACCGATCTCCCGCGGCTCGGGCTCCCATGCGCGGAGGGCGAGTCATCATGATGCCGAACATCGGGACGACCGATCGCGCCGTGCGCGCGGTGCTGGGGGTGGGGTTGCTCGTGGCCGCTGCGGCGGGGGCGCCGGTGTGGCTGGCGCTGCCGGGCGTGCTCATGCTCGCCACCGCTGGCATGCGCTTCTGTCCGGCGTATGCGCCGTTCGGCTTCAAGACCTGCGCGCCCGACGAGAAGCCTCAGGGCTGAGCGTCGCCCGCCGCAGCGGCTCGACTGCCCCCTACGGCTTGCCCGGCGCAGCGGCGGCCGAGGCGGGGTAGGCGTACGCGCGATCGGTCGTGCAGGCGTCGAGTCGCGGCCCGCACTCGGCGTCGGCGGCGCACCCGCACACGCCCTGGTGGCAATGGCGCAGGGTGCCCTGCGTGCAATCGGCGTCGTCGCGGCAGCCACAGCGGCCCCCCACGCAGTGCGCGCCGGCGAGGCATTCGGCGTCGGCGGTGCACCCGGGGAGCGCGCGTCCGCAGATCGGCGTGCCGTCGTCGGCGGATCCCACGCACGCGCCTGCGCCGAGGCCCCCCAGTCCACCGCTGCTGCTCGCGCAGTCGGCGTCGGCGTCGCAGCGCGCCACGCACGCGGTGAGGCCTCCGACGGCGCGACACGCCGGCTTGGCGAAGGGCACCGTGCAGTCGGCGTCGTGCGCGCAGCGGGGCGCGAGGCAGAGCCCACGGTCGCACGCGAAGTCGAGCGGGTAGGGGCCGGGGCAGCCGGGCACGCCGTCGGGGCAGCAGTCGGCGGAGGTCACGCAGCGCTTCGCGCAGTAGGTCAGCGGCGACGCCGAGGCCCCCGCGTCTTCGGTGCGCCCGCCGCACTCGGTCGCCGCCGCGACGACGCCCGCGATCGCCAGCACGCGCAGAGCGGCGAGGGTCCAGGCGCGCGTCTGCATCGCTCGACCGTACGCGGGTCAGCCGCGCGCGGCGCTCGGTCGCGCCGCGGCGTGCAGCACGACCAGCGTGGCGGCGAGCAGCAGCACGGCGTTGGCCTGGTGCAGCGACGCGAGGGCGACCGGCACGAGGGCGAGCACGGTGGCGGCCCCGAGCGCGACTTGCAGCGCGACGAGCAGCACAGCGGCGACGGCAGCAGCGCGCGCCCTCGGCGGGGTGCCCGCGCGCAGCGCGAGGGCGGCGACCGCGAGCACCGCGGCGGCGCTCGCGTAGGCGAGCAAGCGGTGGACGAAGTGCA
>CAITLX010000034.1 GCA_903893335.1 uncultured delta proteobacterium
CGAAAGCGCACCGCGAACGCGACGCTGGCCCCTTGCTTGGCCGGCGGCAGCGCGAAGCGCACGTCGATCAACTCCGGCGACGTGGTCGCCTCGGGGGCTGCGACGCCGTCGACGGTGACCGCGTCGAACGTGAAGCCCGCCGGGACGTAGAACGCGAGGTGGTAGCGCCACGGCATCGCGCTCGTGCCCACCGCGCCGAGCAGCGTGCCCGAGAGCGTGCGCGTCGCGTCGTCCCACGAGAGCGGGCCGAGATCGGTCGCGCCGACGGTGACGTGCCGGTTGGTGCCGACGAGCGAGGGGACGGCGGTCGCGGGGCGCAGCGACACGACGCGCGCGCCGTGGGGCTCGACCGCGAGGGTGGTGGAGCCGCGCACGTGGCCGAGGAAGGTCTCGGACCAGAAGTCCCACGCGAGGCAGTCGCCGGCGCACGCGACCTCGAAGCTGCGCGGCGCGTCCGACGCGAGCCGCAGGGGCGGGGAGGCGGAGAGGTCGCGGTTGTCGCCCCAGTGCATGAGCCCGACGACGTCCCAGGTGCCCGCGGGGGCGACGAGGTGGCGCACGAAGTGCTCGGGGTAGTCGCGCGTGAGCACGTCGACCGGTCGCGCGCTGTCGGGCCACGCGGGCACGAGTCGGCGCACCACGTCGATCTCGGCGGGCCGGAGGTCGACCAGCTTGTCGCCGAGCTCGACCGGGCCCCCCGTCATGCCGACGAACGTGGCGAAGGTGCGCGCCTCGTCGAACGTGAGCGCGGGCACCTTCGGATCGGGCCAGGCGCGGAAGTAGAGATCGTCGGCGTGCCCGAGCATCAGGTGGTTCTGGTAGTACCAGCGCCGCGCGGCGGTGCGCTCGACCGACTGGAACGCGCGCGGCGTCGAGACCACGTCGTCGGCGCTGTCCTCGTTCCACTTCGGGCCGTTGTCGAGCGTCAGGCGCATCGAGTCGACGACGCCCGCGTTCGACGACTGCAGCCCGATGCCGAGCAGGTGCACGTCGTCGCCGAGCCCCGCGCGCAGCGCGCGCCAGCCTGCGCGGAAGGCCTCGACGTTGGTCAGCGTCGGGTCGGCGCCCGGCTGCCCGAGCAGCGCGCGGTAGGTGTAATCCGCCTTGATCCAGCGCCACCCGTCGTCGCGCAGCCCCTTGGCGAGCTGCGTGAGGAAGGCGAGCACCTCGGGGTTCGAGAGATCGAGCACCGGGCCGTCGCCGGCGATGACGCCGACCAGCCCGCTCTCGGGCTTCGCGATCCAGCCGGGGTGGGCCTTGGCCAGCTCGCTCTCGGGATCGACGGCGAACGGCGCGATCCAGAGGCCCGGCAAGAAGCCGTCGGCGACGAAGCCCGCGGCGAGCGCCTTGCCTCCGGCGGGGAACTTCGTCGCGTCGAACTGCCAGTCGCCGTGCGCGCGCTGCCAGCCGTCGTCGACCTGCATCGCGGTGTCGCCGAACGGCAGCAGTTGATCGCGCAGCACCGCCTCGTTGGCCGCGATGATGGCCGCGTCGATGCCCTGGCCGTAGCCGCCGGTGCCGCTGCCGCCGCTCCACGAGTTCCACCCGTTGGGCACGTCGTGCCCGGCGCCCGCGCGCTGGGGCCAGGGCGTCGTGCCGAGGTGCGCCGCGACCACGTCGGCGTAGTGCTCGAGCGCCTCGAGC
>CAITLX010000035.1 GCA_903893335.1 uncultured delta proteobacterium
CGCGCCCGACGCGACGCCCGCTCCGAGGTCGACCGTGGTGCTGCCGTCGCCGACGAGCGCAGGGTGCGAGCCGGTGTCGGGCGGGTGCCAGCCGCCGCCGAACAGCCCGGCGTCGGCCGGGTCGGTGCCGCCCGAGCCCCCGGCGCTCGCGTCGTCGCCGGCGGCTCCCCCCGCCGAGGTGTCGTCGACCGAGGCGTCGTCGAGCACGCCCCCCGCGCCCCCGTCGCCCGAGGCCCCGCCTTCTCCACCGCCCGAGCCGGCGGCCCCCGCGCGGGCCCCGTGCGACGAGGGCAGCGAGGACGAACCCGCGGAGCAGGCTGCCGCGACGGCGGCGAGCACGACCGACCAGAGAAGACCCGACGCGACGCGCATGGAGCGAAGGGTCCGCCGCCGAAGGCGCGGGGTCAATGCCATCGCGCGGCGCGCGCCTCGCTTGCTGACGGCGGGGCCGGAGTCTTGTACCCTTCCAAGTTCGAAGGATCCGAGACCCCCCATGTCCCACGTCGACGAGAGCCAGGTCACGAAGGTCGCGGAGCGCATCCGCGAGAGCGGCGGCGCGCACCAGGGCGGCTCGATGCTGCTCGCGGCCGCGGCTGCCTACGGCGCGAGCCCCCGCAGCGAGGACGCCACCATCCCGACGGGCTTCGACCCGCAGGCCGGCGCCCTCTTCGAGGCGCTGGTCGAGGCCGCGTTCCTCGTGGCCAACGCCGACGGCGACTTCGACGCGACCGAGCGCGACGCGTTCCAGCGCGTGGTGCTGAACGCGTGCCGGGGCGCCGTGCTCGCGCCGCGCCTCGAGGCGCTGCTCGCCGACCTGCAAGACCAGCTCGACGAGGACGGCCTCGAGAAGCGCATCGCGATGATCGGCCGCGCCGTGCTCAAGGCGCCCCAGCAGTACGAGGTGCTGCGCATCGCGGGCCTGCTCGCGCACATCTCGGGCGACGTCAGCGCCGTCGAGCGCGGCGTGCTCGACGCGCTCGCGTCCAGCTTCGGCCTCGAGGAGGGCGCCGTGGCGCACGCCCTCGACGAGGTCCGCGCGGTCCTGGCCTGAGCCTCCAAGGAGGGTCGCGCGGTCCTGCCCCGCCCCTCCACGAGGTTCACCTGAGCCCTGGCCCGAAGCGCGCCGAGAGGCCACGCTTCGCCCCGGTGGCGCCGAGCGCCACGACGTCCCGCATGAGCACACCCCACGAGACCCTGCGCGCGCTGTACGCCAAGCGCCCCGCCATCCTCGCGCCGATGGAGGACGTGACCGACGTCGTCTTCCGCCGCCTGTGCCGCTCGCTCGGCGCCGAGGTGTGCATCACCGAGTTCGTCAACGTCGAGGGGCTGCTTCGCGGCTGCCGCAACGCGCGGCGCAAGGCCACGCTCACCCCCGACGACCGCCCGACGGGCATCCAGATCTACGGCGCCGACGCCGCGCGGCTCGCCGAGGCCGCCCGCGTCGCCGAGGCCGCCGAGCCGACGTTCCTCGACCTCAACTGCGGCTGCTGGGTGCCCAAGGTCGCCTCGCGCGGCGCGGGCGCCGGCTGGCTGCGTGACCCGACCGCGATGGTCGCGATGGCGAAGATGGTCGTCGGCTCGGTGTCGCTGCCGGTCACGGTCAAGACGCGCATCGGCTGGGGCCCCGAGTCGGACATGCCGATCGTCGATCTCGCGCGGCGCCTCGAGGACGCGGGCGTCTCGGCCATCACGCTGCACTGCCGCACCGCCTCGATGGCGCACTCGGGCGCCGCCGACTGGAGCTGGGCGGCGCGCGCGCGCGAGGTCGTGTCCATTCCCGTCATCGTCAACGGCGACGTCAAGACGGCCGCCGACGCCGACCGCGCGCTGGCCGAGACGGGCTGCGCGGGCGTGATGGTGGGGCGCCGCGCGGTCGATCACCCCTGGGTGTTCCGCGAGATCCGCGCGCTGCTCGACGGCGGGCAGGAGCTCGCGCCCCCGACGCGCCTCGAGCGCATCGAGCTGTGCCGCGAGCACCTCGTGGCGAACGTCGCGCAGCGCGGGCCGCGCTTCGGCGTACTGGTGACGCGCCGGCACCTGTCGGGCTACCTGCGCGGACTCGACGGCGCCGCCGAGCTGCGCCGCCTGCTGCTGCACTGCGACAACCTCGACGGCTGCCTCTCCATCCTCGACGACGCGCGCGAGCGCCGCGGCGCCGCCTGACCTCGCCCTCGCGCCGCGCGGGCTAGAGCGCGATCTTCACGCCGTTGGTCACGAGGCGCCCCGTCCACCGCTTGCCGGCGAAGCGCACGTTCGACCAGGTCTCGGCGGTGTCCTCGAGCTGGAAGCGCACCTCGACCTGCGACGGCCAGGGCGCCGGCAGGCTCAGCACCTGCTGGCACCCGTCGGCCGTCGCCGACGCGACGCGCGCGGGCGAGTCGCGGGCGTCGATGGGGATGCAGAGCGCGTCGCCGGCGCGCGTGCGCCGCAGCGTGACGGCGAGCGTGACGCGCGCGCCCGGGGCGACGAGGCGCACCGAGCCGGGGAAATAGCCCTGCTCGAGCCCGTGGGGCGGCGCGCCGAACGCGAGCGGCGGCCAGAACACGAGCTGCTTGCCGACCGACCAGCGCGCGTCGGGCAGCGCGACCTCGAGCGCCCCCTTGCTCTTGTTCTGCAGCGTGAGCGTGAGCGTCACGTCCTTGCCGAAGCCCAGCCGACCCGGCGGCGCGCGCAGCGTGCCGAGCAGGCCGCTCGACTCGGGCGAAGGGGCGCCGAGCCCGGCGTCGGCCGCGTCCGGCCCCGCGTCGAGCGACAGCGAGGGGACCGGCGTCGGAGGCGCGAGCGTCGGCATCGGCTCGGCCGTGCGCACGATGCCGAGCGCCTCGAGCGCGCTGCCCTTGCTCGCCGAGCGCGCGTCGCACCCGGCGCCGACGAGCGCCGACGCCGCCACGAGCAGGAGACGAGACAGCCGCATGGAGGAACCGATGAGCTTACGCCATGCGGCCGGTCGCCGCGCGGCGAAGGGGGATGACGCGCCGCGCAGCACGCCGCGAGCCGCGCGCCGCTCGCAACGGGTGACACGCGCCACGGGTGCAGACTAATGTCCGCGCGCCGACCGAAAGACGGGGCCTCGCCACGATGACCCTCGCCGCCATCCCGCTCAAGCCGACCCGCAACCCCAACGACGTGCTCGCGCCCGGCGTCGTGCGCGTGCTGCACGACGACGGCACGGTCGATCCGGCGCACGATCCTGGGCTCACCGACGCCGAGCTGATCGGCCTGTACCGGGCGCTCGTGCGCGTGCGCATGCTCGACGAGCGACTGGTCGCGCTGCAGCGCCAGGGGCGCATCGGCTTCCACATCGGCTCGCTCGGCGAGGAGGCCGCCATCCTCGGCTCGGCCTTCGCCATGCGCCCGAGCGACTGGATCTTTCCCTGCTACCGCGAGTTCGGCGCCGCGCTCTGGCGCGGGCTCCCGCTGCAGCGCTACGTCGACAACATGTTCGGCAACGAGAACGACCCCGTGCGCGGTCGCCAGATGCCCGACCACTACACCTGCCGCGCCGCGAAGTTCGGCTCGGTCAGCTCCCCCATCGGCACGCAGATCACCCAGGCGGTCGGGTTCGCGTGGGCCGCGAAGCTCAAGAAGGACGATCTCGTCACGCTCGTCTACTTCGGCGACGGCGCCACGAGCTCCAACGAGTTTCACTGCGGCATGAACTTCGCCGGCGTGTTCCGCACGCCCACGGTGCTCTTCTGCCGCAACAACGGCTGGGCCATCAGCGTGCCGACCGAGCGCCAGACGGCCAGCGCGACGTTCGCCGACAAGGGCATCGCCTACGGCGTGCACGCCGTGCGCTGCGACGGCAACGACTTGCTCGCGGTCATCGCCACCACGCGCGACGCGGTCGCGCGCGCCGCGCGCGGCGACGGCCCGACGCTCATCGAGGCGCTCACCTACCGCGTCGCCGGCCACTCGACGAGCGACGACCCGAAGGCCTACCGCAAGGAGGCCGAGGTCGAGGAGTGGAAGCGCCGCGACCCCATCGCGCGCGTGCGCCGCCTGCTCGAGCGCAAATCGCTCTGGAGCGACGCCGACCAGGCCTCCGCCGAGGCCGCCATCGACGCCGAGGTGCGCGAGGCCGTGGCGGCGGCCGAGCAGACCTCGCCCCCCGCGCTCGCGACGATGTTCGACGACGTGTACGCCGAGCTCCCCTGGCACCTCGTGGAGCAGCGCGATGAGCTGCTGCGCGGGCCGCGCGCCAAGGGACACGGTGCGTGAGAGCCCTCCGAGGGAGACCAACGATGCCGCAGATGAACATGGTGCAGGCGATCAACGACGCCCTGCGCCTCGAGATGCGCCGCGACGACCGCGTGGTCGTGCTCGGCGAGGACGTCGGCCGCGTCGGCGGCGTGTTCCGCGTGACGCAGGGGCTCTGGGACGAGTTCGGCGACGACCGCGTCATCGACACGCCGCTCTCCGAGGGGGGCATCATCGGCGCGGCCATCGGCATGGCGCTCTACGGCCTCGTGCCCGTGCCCGAGATCCAGTTCTCCGACTTCATCTTCCCGGCCTACGACCAGATCGTCTCCGAGCTCGCGAAGTTCCGCTACCGCTCGGGCGGCGAGTACCCCGCGAAGCTCGTCGTGCGCACGCCGGTCGGCGGCGGCATCCGCGGCGGCCACTACCACTCGCAGTCACCCGAGTCGCTCTTCATCCACGTCGCGGGGCTCAAGGTCGTCTGCCCGTCGAACCCGTACGACGCCAAGGGGCTGCTGCTCGCGGCGATCCGCGACCCCGATCCCGTCCTGTTCTTCGAGCCCAAGCGCATCTACCGCGCGGCCAAGGGCGACGTCCCCGAGGGGGACTACACCGTGCCCATCGGCCAGGCGCAGATCGTCCGCGAGGGCGCGCACGTCACGGTCGTCGCGTGGGGCGCGATGCTCTACGAGGCGCTCGAGGCGGCCAACCAGGCCTCGGCGCAGGGCGTCGAGTGCGAGGTCGTCGACCTTCGCACGCTCTGGCCGCTCGACATCGCGAC
>CAITLX010000036.1 GCA_903893335.1 uncultured delta proteobacterium
CGCGCCCGACGCCCTTCTCCTTCGATCCCCCCCCGCCGCCGGCGGAGGTGGCCCTCCTCGACCTCGGCGGCGCTGGCGCTGGCTCGATCGATCTCGGCGGCGCTGCCGCTGGCTCGATCGATCTCGAAGAGGTGCAAGACGTCAGCGCCGAGCGCGTGGGGCACGGCGCGGGTCGCCCCGCTGCGACGCCCATGTCGTCGGGCGACTCGATCGACGTCGCGTGCTCGGGCATTCGCGCCGTGCACGCCGAGCTCATGCAGGTCGTCGTCCACGCGTTTCAGCACCAGGCAGGCGCGGAGCTCAAGACGCAGCTCAAGGCGGCCCTCGAGATCGCCGCGAGCCTCGTCAAGCGGGTCGAGGGCACGTTCGACCTCCCGCTGCTCGTGCCCGAGATCGGGCAGCTGGCGGCGGCGACGCGCGCTCTCTCTCTGCCGCTCGCGCAGGCGTGCGGCGCAGGCGAGCTCGTCGCCTCGATCGTCGAGCGCTCCGAGGGGGTCGTTCGAGCCGCGGCGCTCGGCCTTGGGCACGGCTCGGTGCGCGGCCTCGTGTCGGGCGTCTACGGATCGCGCGGCGACGACGACTGAGCGTGGGACGCCTGCGCGCGGCTCAACCGCGCCACGCCGTGACGACGCTCAGCAGCTCCGCCATGGAGTCGAGCAGCACGAGCGGCTCGCACGCGACGAGCTTCTCGCGCGGCTGGAAGCCCCCCGCGATGGCGACGGTGCGCGCGCCCGCGCCCTTGCCCGCGAGCACGTCCTGGGGCCCGTCGCCGACCATCACGAGCTGCGCGGGCGAGAGCCCGAGCGCGTCGGCCAGCGCGAGCAGCGGCGCGGGATCGGGCTTCTTCGTCGGGAGGTCGCCGCCGGCGGAAACGGCGGCGAAGCGCGATCGCACGCCGAGCGCGTCGAGCACCAGGTCGGTCGTCCGACGAGGCTTGTTGGTGCAGATCGCGAGCGGCAGGTCGCCGAGCGCCTCGAGCGCCTCGAGCGCGCCGGGCATCCACACCGTGTGGTCGATGGGGTGCGCGGCGTAGTAGTCGAGGAAGGTGTCGAGCACCGGCTCGAGGTCGGCGGCGTACTCGGGGAGCCCCGTCGCGCGCGCGCAGAGCAGCTGCGCGCCGTCGCCGACGTAGCGGTAGATCGTGGCCGCCGGCAACGGCTCGCGGTCCAGCGTGCCGAGCGTGTGGTTGACCGCGGCCACGATGTCGTCGCGCGAGTCGATGAGCGTGCCGTCGAGGTCGAAGACGACGGCGCCGACGGGAGGCCACATGGCGGCGAGAGCCTAGCGCCAGGGCTCGCGCGAAATCCACCCGCGTCGACCTGGCGTTCGGCGCGTTGCGGCCCGTGGGGGGGGCGTGCTACGCCCCGCGCATGCCGCGCATGGTTCAGTGCATCAAGCTTGGTCGCGAGGCCGAAGGGCTCGAGAAGCCGCCCATCAAGGGGGAGCTCGGCCAGAAGGTCTTCGAGCAGGTCTCCAAGGAGGCGTGGCGCATGTGGCTCGAGCACTCGAAGATGCTCATCAACGAGTACAGGCTCGACCTCGTCTCCGAGCACGGCCAGCGCGTGTGGATGGATCAGCTCGACAAGTTCTTCTTCGGCGATGGCTCGGCCGCCCCGGCGGAGTTTGTCGCGCCGAAGACGGAGCCGTAAAGAGGCTCGGGCGACGAAGACGGAGCCCTGAAGAGGCTCGCGCACCGAAGACGGCGCCCTGAGGTCGGTCGCCGCGCTCATGCGCGCGCGACGGCGACGCGGAGAGGGGCTTGCCCCCCCCGCGTCGGTCCGTCCGCGCGCAGCGTCACTTCGGCCTGGCGACGGTCCCCGCCACGGCGGGCGTCGGGCGCGGCACGCCCGAGACGGCGGTGATGCCCGGCGGGCCCTTGGGGGCCGTGGCGGCAGTGGTGGCCGTGGTCGTCGCCGTCGGGGCGGCGGTCGCGGTCGCGGTAGCCGTCGCGGTGGCCGTCGCCGTGGGAGCGGCGGTTGCGGTGGCCGTCGCGGTGGCGGTCGCGGTGGCCGCAGCGGTCGCGGCTCCGGCGTCGAGCGCCGTGGTCGGAACGACCGTGCCCATGCGCGCCGCCGAGGCAGCGGCGGCGTTGCGCGTGAAGGTCTATACCATCGGCGTCGGCACCCGCGGCATGGCGCCTTTTCCTCGCCAGGACATGTTCGGTCGCAAGGTTTATCAGAACATCCCGGTGGATATTGACGAGAAAACCCTCCAGGCCATCGCCGATAAGACCGGCGGACGATACTACCGCGCCGACAGCAC
>CAITLX010000037.1 GCA_903893335.1 uncultured delta proteobacterium
AAGACCGGCATCCGCCAGCGCGCCCGCGAATCCAAATCCATGCACGAGGCCGAACACGAACGCGACCAACGGCCGGTAGTCGCGGGCGCCTCGCGCGCGACGCGGACGCGCTCTTCGGCGACGCGCCCGGCGACGCAGAGGCCGCGCGCTTTCGCCGCGACGCCCCGCTGCTCTCGGTCGCCGCGGTCGCGCGCACGCGGCGCAGCGAGCGCGCCTGGGAGCGCCTCGAGGCGCGCCTTGCCGAGAGCCCCGAGGGTGCGCGATAACGGCGCGCGCGTTTCCCCGTTTCCCCCTCCACGACGACAACCAGCGAGGCTGCATCATGGGTCTTCTCGACGGCAAGGTGGCCATCATCACGGGCGCCGGCGGCGGCATCGGTCGCGCCGAGGCGCTGCTCTTCGCGAAGGAGGGGGCGAAGCTCGTCGTCAACGATCTGGGCGGCGCGCGCGACGGCGCGGGCGAGTCGAGCAGCCCCGCCGATCACGTCGTCGCCGAGATCGTCGCCGCGGGCGGCCAGGCCGTCGCGAGCTACGACTCGGTCGCCAGCGCCGAAGGCGCGGCGGCGATCGTCAAGAAGGCGGTCGACGCCTTCGGTCGCGTCGACATCCTCGTCAACAACGCCGGCATCCTGCGCGACAAGAGCTTCCTCAAGCTCGAGGAGGCGATGTGGGATCTCGTCGTGGCCGTGCACCTCAAGGGGGCGTTCCTCTGCTCGCAGGCTGCGGCCCGGCAGATGGTCGCGCAGGGGGGCGGCGGTCGCATCGTCAACACGACGAGCGTGTCGGGCATGATGGGCAACTTCGGCCAGTCGAACTACGCGGCCGCGAAGGCGGGCGTCTACGGCCTCACGCGCACCATGTCGATCGAGCTTCAGAAGCAGCGCATCACCGTCAACGCGCTCGCGCCGATCGCCAAGACGCGCATGACCGAGGACCTGCCGATGTTCCAGGGCGTCGACACCATGACCCCCGACCACATCGCGCCCGCGGCGCTGTTTCTCGCCTCGGACCTCTGCGCCGACCGCACCGGACACGTGCTCGCGGTCGCCGGCTCGCGCATGTACGCGTTCAAGGTCGTCGAGACGGCCGGCAGGTTCAAGGAGGCCGACGGCGGCGTCTGGAGCGCCGCCGACATCGCCGAGCACTGGGACGCGATCGCCAAGGTGTGACCCACGGGCGGGGCGACCCGCCCTGCTCGGCCGCTTCTCGCCCACCTCGCCCGCGTCACGCCCGCGCCGCGCCCGGCGCGCGGTTGGCTCGCCTGGGGCCGCGATGGTACCCTGTGGGGGCGCGCGGTTCGCTGCGCGACCGGTCGGAGGATGTCGCGCGAGCCCCACGTACCGCTTCTGCTGTGGATCTCCACGGCGCTGCTCGTGCACCTCGGCACGAGCGGCGGCGCCCAGCAGGTCGCCGACGTGCTCGACGAGCGCGCCGAGCTTCGGAGCTTCGCGACCGAGGTCCGCACGCGGCTGCGCCCCTCCGAGACGTTCGAGGTCACGTTCGTCGACGAGGCCCGCCCCGAGGCGCCGACAGACGAGCCGCCAGCGGACGATCCGCTCGCCCCGCCGAAGCCCCCGAAGAAGGACAAGCCCCCCCCCGAGCCGCACGCAGCGGCCCCCGAGCCCAAGAAGCCCGAGCCGACGAAGATCGTCGTCGTCGCGCCGCTCGTGAAGGCCGCGACGCCTCCGCCCCCTCCTCCTCCCGCCGCCGATCGCCGCGTCGCCGTGCGCCAGCACGCCGACCCGAACCAGCAGGACAACCCCGAGGCGAAGCTCATCGCCGACGAGGCCAACCGCGTCGCCGAGGAGACCGCGGCACGCATCACCTCGCACGACCGCGACGACGCCGAACCGACCCCCGGCGGCCACCACGCCGGCCCGTCGCCCGACCCGGGCAACTCCGACCACGACCGCGTCGGCGAGAGCGACGACCACGCGGGCGACCCGACGCACGCGCCGGGCGAGCGAGGCCACGTCGCGAGCACCGACGTGCCGCTGACCCAGGCGCAGAAGGCGACGCCTCCCACGCCGCATTCGCCCCGCCAGACCGCCGCGCCCCCGCCCGAGGCCGCCGGAGGCAAGGGGCCCGCGTCGCCCGACACGATGGCCGACGACGGCGCGACGCACCGCATCGACGAGCCCGCTCCCGGCGCCCATGGCCTCGGGGTGACGCCGGGCCCGGGGCGCGCGCGCCTGCCGCCGCCCGAGCCGAGCCCGACCTCGCGCCTCAACCTGCTCGGCCTCGGCGGCAGCCTCACCGCGAGCGGCATCAACCTCAACCTCAACGCCCTGAGCGTCGTCGCCGCGGTCGGGCAGGATCAGCTCACCCGCGAGCGCGTCGCCGACGGCGAGCGCCGCAAGAGCGCGCACCGCGGGTCGTGGCAGTCGTCGAGCTTCGAGCGGTGGCGCGCGGCCATCGAGAACTACGTCGCCTCGGTGAAGCTCGGCAACACGACGGCGCTCAACACCGCGCGCGTGCCGTTCGCCGGCTTCCTCAACGCCATCCACCAGCGCATCCACCCGATCTTCGCCGACGAGTTCCTCGGCACGCTCGACGGGCTGCCCGCGACGCACCCGATGAACGCGCCCAAGCTGCTGACGCGGCTCGAGATCGTGCTCGATCACGACGACGGCCACGTGCTGCGCCTCGGCGTCGTGCGCACCAGCGGCATCACCGCGTTCGACATCGCGGCGCTCGACGCGGTGCAGCGCGCGTCCCCCTTCGGCAAGCCGCCGAGCGCCATCGTGTCGCCCGATGGCCGCGTCTACTTCCACTGGGAGTTCCACCGCGACCCGGTCTACGCGTGCTCCACGATGAACGCGCGGCCGTTCATGCTCTCGACCCCGCCCGCGGGCAGCGACCCTCCGCCCTCCCCCTCCAAGCCCGGCACGCCGATGCTGCCGCTCGACCCGCGCGAGCACGGCCCGCTGCAAGACCCGGGCACGCGCGAGGGGCGCAACGACCTCGCGCCGACGCGGCGCCGCGGCTGACGCGTTGCGGCTCGGTCGCTCGTTTTACGCGCGCGACTCACCCGCGCGCCGCGCGCTCAGGCCTCGGGCGCGCGCCCCGCGACCCCGAGGAACAGCGAGAGCACGCCGCCGTGCGCGATGCAGAGCACCTGCGCCGAGCCCGCAGGCGGCGAGGGGTGAAGGCGCTCGGCCAGGTCGATGTCCACCCCCGCGAGCACCTCGGTGGCCAGCTCGAACGGCATGCCCGCGACGAACACCTCGGTGCCGTCGGTCGGCGGGCCGATGCGCGCGCAGGCGCGGATGACCGCGCGCCCGGTCGGGTCGTCGTCGGCCGCGACCAAGACCACCACGCGCTCGAGCGG
>CAITLX010000038.1 GCA_903893335.1 uncultured delta proteobacterium
CGCGTCTCGCTCACCTCGGCCACGGTCGCCGTGTTCGGGGGCGAGACGCAGCTGTCCGCGCCGAGCGTGCACGTCGACGCGTCGAGCGGCGAGGCTCCCCCCGAGCCGACGCTCGTCACGCCCGACGAGGTCGCCACAGGCGGCGCGCGCGCGGGCAAGCTCGAGGCGGCGCTCGTGCGCGTCGCCGACGTGTCCGTCACCGACGCCGCGCCCGCGCCCGGCGCCGGCGACGTCGCGCCCACCCACGAGTTCGTGGTCGGCGGCGTGCTGCGCGTCGACGACCTGCTCTTCCTCGCCACGCCGTTCCCGCCCCTCGGCACGAGCTACGCGTCGGTCGGCGGCGTGCTCGTGCTGCGAAACGCCAACTCGAAGGTCGAGCCGCGCAGCGCGGCCGATCTCGTCGCGGGCCACGCGGTGCTCGCCGCGTTCGGTCCCGCTGCGTCGTTCGTCGAGGTCGGTCAGGCAGCCGCGCCCAGCTTCCCCACGGCGCTCTCGGCGGCGCTCGCGCTGCCGGTGGCGACCGACACCTGGATCGCCATCGTCTCCGCCGCGCCCGGCTCGGTGGGGGTCGTCGGCGGCGGCGTCACCGTCCCGGCCGGGCAGGCGAGCGCGCTCGTGCTGCTCGACGGGCTCCTGTCGTCGGCGGGGGTCACGCTCACCGCCAGCCTCGCGGGCACCGACCTCACCGCGTCGGTCGCCGCGATCGACGCCGAGGCGCCGCGCCAGGTCGCCTCGATCGCCCCGTCCAGCGTGACCATCGTGCCAGGCGCGACCACGACGCTCACCGTCGCGCTCGACGTGCCCGCTCCCTCGGGGGGCACGACGGTGACGCTCGGCGTCTCTCCGTCCAACGCGGGCACGCTCCCGGCGAGCGTCGTCGTGCCGCACGGTCAGCTCGTGGCGGCGTTCTCGTACACCGACGCCTCGCTCGTCTCGTCGGCGACGGTCACCGCGACGCTCGGCGCGAGCACCGCGCAGGCGACGGTGAACGTGGCCGCGGGCGCCGCGCGCCTCGTGCTCAACGAGCTCGACTACGACCAGGTGGGCACCGACGGCGCCGAGTTCGTCGAGCTGTACAACGGCACCGGCGCGGCCGTCTCGCTCGCGGGCTACACGCTCTACTTCGTCAACGGCGGCGCGAGCCCAGCGACCTCGTACCGCACGGTGTCGCTTGCGGCGGCGGGCACGCTCGCGGCCGGGCAGTACCTCGTGGTCGGCGACCCGACGGTGACGCCCGCGCAGGGGGCGCTCTTCGTCGCGACGGGCGCGGCGACCGACGCCATCCAGAACGGCCCCCCCGACGGCGTCGCGCTGGTCGACGCCACGCGCAACGCGCTCGTCGACGCCCTGTCGTACGAGGGGGCCATCACCTCGGTGTCGCTCGCGGGCGTCGGCGCGGTGAGCCTCGTCGAGGGCACCGCGCTCGCCGCGAGCGTCGCCGACTCGAACACCGTCGCCGGCTCGCTGTGCCGCAAGCCGAACGGCATCGACACGCACGACAGCGCGCACGACTGGGCGATCTGCTCCACCGTGACGCCTGGCGCGGCCAACCCGTAGCGAACGCGGCGCTGACCGCGGCCCATCCGCAGAGGTCGCGCGGCGCCGCGGCGCGCTTCGCTACTTCTTCGCCTTCGCGGCCAGGTCGTCGAGCGCCTGCTGCAGCTGCGCCTCGCCGTGGGGCAGCTTCGCGAGCGCGGCGCGCGTCTCGGCGAGCGAGCGCGTGAGGCCGGCGAGCGCCTCGCGCGCGCGGTCGATCCACGCGCTCGCCTCGCCCGTGCGCTCGCCGAGCGCCACGGTGTGCTCCATCATCGAGAGCCCCTTCTCGAGCAGCACGCGGTAGCGCAGCTGCATGGCGCCGAGGAAGAGCGCGCGCTTCTCGTCGGTGTCGGCGCTCGCGGGGGGCGTGATGGCGAGCACGTCGCGGTGCAGCGACTGGTACATCTGCCCGACGCGGTAGCCGCTCATCGCGGCCCAGTGCGCGTCGTAGCTGCGCATCGCGTCGGTGTAGGCGCTCTGCGCGTCGAGCAGCGACTGGCACCGGCGCTCGAGCGCGTCGGCGAAATTCGGGGGCATCGGCGCGAACGTGATGCGCTCGCCGCGCAGGCGCCGCACCTCGCCGAGCGCGAGCTCGACCTCGGCCACCGCGACGGGGAGCTTGCCCCCCTGGCCGAGCCCCAGCGCCTCGATGAGGCTCTGCGCGCGGTCGATCGGGCGCTGCGCGGCGTCTGCGTCGCCTGCCTCGACGAGGGCGAGCGCCTTGGCCCCCAGCCACTCGACGCGCTCGGCGTCCGCCGAGTCGCCGCGCGCGAGACCGCGATCGGCCGCCTCGCCGAGCTCGGGCCAGCGCTCGAGCCACGCGAGCAGGCGGGCCTCGCGCAGGCTGGCGTTGCGGCCGGCCTCGGTCGCGCCGAAGCGCCCGCGCGCCTCGGCGAAGCGCAGCAGCGCGCGCTCGCGATCGCCGCTCGCCTCCCAGCCGAGCCCCGCGTTGAACAGCGACGGCGGCGCGAGCTCGCCGGCGCTCGGGTCGGCCACGATGCCGTCGAACACGCGCGCCGCGTCGGCGCTCTTGCCCTCGCCGAGCATCTCGCGCGCGCGCTCGAAGCGCGGCGCGAGCGGCAGGTCGTCCTCCGCGCGCGGCGTGACGACGACGGGCGTGGCGGTGAGGTCGGGCGCGCGAACGGCGGCGGCGCGCGTCGCGCAGCCGGTGCCGAGCAGCCCGAGCGCGAGCGCGCCGGCGAGGGCCTGCGCGTGCACCGAGGGGGCGCTCACGGACGCAGCGGCGCGAGCGACGGCGTGCCGGTGCTGCTCGGCGGCGGCCACGTCGGCGCGCCCTGCTGCGGGGCGTACGGCGCGGGGTAGCCCCCGGGGTACGGAGCCGGCTGCGGGTAGGCGCCCGGCGCAGGCTGGGGATAGCCCGGGTAGCCCGGCGGGGCCGTGGGGTAGCCGGCGGGGGCACGCGGCGCGACGGCGGCGGCCGGGTTGCGGCCGTCGAGGCCGCCGAAGGCCTCCTGGTCGAGGTCGCGCAGCGCCTCGTCCATGCGCTCCTTCCAGCCCGTCTCGAGGCCGCCGGGGGCCACCTTGTCGAGCGCGCGCGCGAGGCCGAGCCAGTGGCGCGCGTCGCCGCGCAGCGACATGCGGTAGTCGGCCATGCCGCGCAGGTACGCGTAACGCGCGTGGTCGGTCGGCGACAGCGAGTCGACGTCGGGCTCGAGCATGCGCAGCACGCCGAGCGCGTGCTCGTAGTCGTTGGCCTTGAAGTGCTGCTGGCCGCGGCTCAGCTCTTCGCTGTACGTCGCACAGCCAAGCGAGGCGAGGGCGATCCAGGAAACCAGCAAGAGCGGCGCGCGCATCGGAACGAGAGCCTACCCGCGCCGACGCCGGCGAAGCAAGGCGAGGCAGGCGGCCGCGAGCGCGGGGCCCCACCCGCCGCTTGCCGCGGCGCCCGCGACCTCGCACGAGCAGCGCTGTCCTCGCGCCGTCGGGACCGCGTTCGGCGGGGCGCTCGGCGCGCTCGCGGCGGGGCCGGCGCCGACGCCGCAGCGCCAGGGCTCGCCCGGCTCGAAGGAGCACGATTCGAGCAGCGAGCCGTCGAGCCGGTGCACCACGGTGGCGATCGTGGGGCCGTCGATCTTCACCTCGACGAAGTGGTAGGTCGACTCGACGACCGCGCTGGTCGGCAGGCGCCGCGCGACGGGGTAGAGAGGCGCGCCCGCGCCCCCCGAGACGAGGTACTTCAGCCCCTCGGCCTCGCCGCGCTCGTACGCGTGGTCGTGCCCGGCGACGACGAGGTCGACGTGGTGCGCGCGCAGCGCGTCGACGATGCCGGCGGCGTGCATGGCGCGGTTGCCGCCGTGCGGGCCGCTCGAGTAGGGGCCGATGTGCGCGGCGACGATGCGGTGGCGCAGGCCCGGCTCGCCGTCGCTCTCGGCGAGCCGCGCGAGCAGCCAGTCGCGCTCGGGGCCCGTCCAGTCGTCCATCGCGTCGAGCAGGAAGAAGCGCGTGTCGCCCCAGCGCACCGTGTCGTAGAGGCGCGGCTCGCCGCTCGCCGCCCCGGTCGCGAAGTAGCGCGCGAAGGCGGGCCCGCGCCGGTCGCCGATGAGCTCGTGGTTGCCCACCACGCTCCACATGCAGCGCGAGGCGAGCAGCCGGTGCTCGAGGTCGAACAGCTCGTCCCACTGACGCGGGTCGTCGCCGCGCTCGACGAGATCGCCGGTGTTGAGCAGGAAATCGGACGGCGTGCCCTCGATGGCCCGCACCACCGCGGCGTGCGTGGTCGCGTCGCTGCGCGAGTCGCCGAACAGGATGAACGAGAAGGGGCGCGCGTCGGCGGGCGCCGTGGTGAACGCCCCGAGCGCGGTGGCCTCGCCCGCGTGCACCTCGTAGCGGTACGAGGTCGATGGCGCGAGCCCGGTGAGCCGCACGGCGTGCAGCTCGACCGGCGCGCCCGACGCGAACGTGCGCGTTGCGCCGTCGGGCCCGCGCAGGGCGACCTCGGCGCGCGACGCCTGCGGGAGCTCGAAGCGCACCGACGCGCCCGTCGGCTCGACCGACTGCAACCAGGGGCGCTTGCGGAACGCCGAGACCGGCGTGCCGTCGCCCCTCGCCGGCGCGGACGCGAGCGCGACGATCGCCAGCGTGGCGAAGGCGGAGGCCGAGGCTCGCACGACGCGGGCGCCGCTCAGCGCGGCGTGAAGAGGCCTTCGGCGATCTGCACCGCGTTGAGCGCCGCGCCCTTGCGCAGGTTGTCCGCGACGATCCAGAGGTTGAGCGCGCCGGGGACGGCGAGGTCGTCGCGCACGCGCCCGACGAACACGTCGTCCTTGCCCGCCGCGTCGATGGGCTGGGGGTGCCGGCCGGGCCCGTACGGCACGTCGACGAGCGTCACGCCGGGCGCCGACGCGAGCAGGCGCTTGGCCTCGGCCGCCGTCATGGGGCGGTGAAACTGCGCGTGCACGGCCTCGCTGTGGCCGTCGACCACCGGGACGCGCACGGTCGTGGGCGAGACGCCGATGGTCGCGTCGCCGAGGATCTTGCGCGTCTCGTGCACCATCTTCAGCTCCTCCTCCGAGTAGCTGCCGTCGCCGTCCTTCCAGTCGCAGATGACGTTCATCGCGATCTGGCCGGGGAACACGCTCGCGACCGGCTTCTCGCC
>CAITLX010000039.1 GCA_903893335.1 uncultured delta proteobacterium
CCGCGCCGCCGAGCACGCCGTCGACGACGAGCGACCGCAGCCACCCCTGGCCGAGCCAGGGGCCGACGGTCGCGGCCAGCGCGGCGATCGCGGCGCCGAGCGCGCCCGAGGCCGGGTCGGCGATGAGGAAGACCGCCGCGAAGGTGGCGGCCATGATCGAGACGAACACGATGGGGCCGAGCACGGGATGCAACAGCCACGCGTCGGCGCGCTCGGTCCGGGCGCGCCGCGCGCGCGCCTTCGCGTCCGCGTCGTGCCGCTCGCTGACGACGTCGAGCGCGAGCGCGTCGGGGTCCCAGTCGGCCTCGGGGCGCGCCGTGGCGTCGTCCGAGGCGAGCCTCTCGCGCACCGCCGCGAGCACGGTGGGCTTCGCGCCTGGGTCCTTCGCGCTGACCACGATGACCGGCACGCCGAGCACGCCCTCGAGCGCCTCGCGATCGATCTCGTGCCCCTCGGCGTGCACGACGTCGGCCTGCGTCACGACCACCAGCAGCGCGACGGGGCGCGCGAGCAGCTCGCGCGTCAGGCGCAGCCCGAGGCCGAGCCGGTTGCCATCGACCACCTGCACGACGAGCGCGACGGCGTCGTCCCCGGCGCGCGAGAGGAACGCGCGCGCGACCCCCTCGTCGGTGGCGGGGTCGACCGCCGCGTCGAGCGAGTAGACGCCCGGCAAATCGACCAGGCGCGCGGCGCCTCCTCCCGGCAGCGCCACGGCCCCCTCGAGCACGTCCGTCGTGATGCCGGGGAAGTTGCCGACGTGGGCGTCGCCTCCGGTGAGGCGGTTGTACAGGGCCGATTTCCCCGCGTTGGGCCTTCCGACCAGCACCACGAGCGGTGCACCGGTGGGCGCTGCGGGAGGGGGGGCGGCGGGGGTGTGGCAGTCCGCGGTCACGGGAGGCGCTCGATGCGGATGGCGCGGGCGAGCGGCCCCGCGATGGCGAACTCGCCCCCCGAGCTGAAGCGCACGTGCAGCGGGTCGCCGGTGGGGGCACGCCGCAGCACGCGCACCTCCTGACCCTCGGCGATGCCCATCGCGCGCAGCATCGCGCCCTCGTCGATCTCGACGTCGAGCCCGACGATGCGCGCGGCGACCCCGCTCGGCAGGCCCGCGAGGTCGTCCCGGTCGGCGCGCGCTGGAGCGGTCAGGTGCGGCAGGGCCAGCGATGCGGCGCGGGGCATGGGGCTTGGACGGGGGACGCGGCGGCGGGAAATCGAACTCGATACTCGTTATCACCAAGCCGCGCCGGCTGCCCGTGAAACCGGAGGTTGCGGGATCCGGGGAGGTCCTCCTCCGGCGCTCGCACGCGGCGCGCCGCATCGCCTTGACGCGGCACCGGGGCGCGGCTCCCATCGGCGCCCGGAGGTTTCGATCGCGATGTCCCGCCACGCCACCCGTGCTTCGTTCGCCGCCGCCCTCGCGGCGGCCCTTCTCGCGCTCTCTTGCTCGAGCTCGCCCGGCGACGCCGGGGGGCCCGCCGAGCAGGGCGGAGCCGCGGGGGCAGGGGGAGGCATCGCCGGAGACGCCGCGGCCGACGCGGCCGACGCAGCGCCCGAGGCGGGCGATGACGGCGCCGCCGACGCCGCCTCGGACACCGGGGCCGACGCGGGCTCGGACGCGAGCGGGGGCGACGGCGGGTGCGTCGACGCCTGCAACGGCGGGGCGAAGCAGTGCTCGGGCGCGCAGGTCGAGACGTGCACGCTCCAGGCGAGCGGCTGCTACGCGTGGGGGGCGGCCGAGGACTGCGGCGCCAACCTCACCTGCTCGGGGGGCCACTGCGTGCTGGCGTGCAGCGACCAGTGCAGCGCCGGCCAGAAGCAGTGCGTCGGCGGCAAGCCCGAGACGTGCGACCCGCAGGCGAGCGGCTGCTACGGCTGGTCGGCCCCGGGCACCTGCCCCAGCGGCACGACCTGCTCGGGGGGAAGCTGCGCGTCGTCGTGCAACGACCAGTGCGCGGGCGGGCAGAAGCGGTGCAGCGGCGCCAACGTGCAGTCGTGCGATCTGCAATCGAACGGCTGCTACGACTGGAGCGCCACCGCGTCGTGCCAGACGAACTACACCTGCACCGGCTTCGGCCAGTGCACCCTGGCGTGCAGCGACAGCTGCACCCCCGGCAGCCGCCAGTGCTCGGGCGACCTCATCCAGGACTGCGTGATCGCGCCGAGCGGCTGCTACGCGTGGGGCACCGCGTCGAGCTGCGGCGGCAACCAGGCCTGCTCGAGCGGTCACTGCGTGCTCTCGTGCTCCGACGCGTGCTCGAGCGGCACCAAGCAATGCGCCTCGGGCGGCGTGCAGACGTGCCAGCTCGGCACGAGCGGGTGCAACGTCTGGTCGTCGGCGTCGGCGTGCACCGGCAACACGACGTGCAGCGGCGGCCAGTGCGTGCAGACGTGCAGCGACCTCTGCACGCCCGGCACCAAGCAGTGCTCGGGCGTGTCGGGCATCCAGACCTGCTCGCAGCAGTCGAACGGCTGCTACGACTGGGGCTCGTCGGGCACCTGCCCCTCGGGCTACCAGTGCCAGTCCGGCGCGTGCGCGCCCTCGTGCACCGACGCCTGCTCGGCGGGCAGCAAGCAGTGCTCGGGCGCGCAGGTGCAGTCGTGCGCCATCGGCTCGAACGGCTGCTACGCTTGGTCGAGCGCGTCCAGCTGCCAGTCGAACTACACCTGCCAGGCGGGCCAGTGCGTGCTCGCGTGCACCGACGCGTGCGTGTCGGGCACCAGCCAGTGCCAGGGCTCGCAGCTCCAGCCCTGCGTGCTGCAGTCGAGCGGCTGCTACGGCTGGGGCACCGCGCAGACCTGCCAGACCAACTACGCCTGCTCGGGGGGCCAGTGCGTGCTCTCCTGCACCAACAAGTGCCAGCAGGGCAGCTCGCAGTGCGCCAGCGGCACCACGATCCAGTCGTGCGTCGTGCAGTCGAACGGCTGCACCGACTGGGCGCCCGCCGCGAGCTGCGGCGCGAGCTCGACCTGCACCGCGGGCGCGTGCGTCTCGGCCACGTGCAACGTGGGCGACACGCGCTGCGGCCAGAACGTCGTCGAGCAGTGCAACTCCGCGCACCAGTGGCAGACGATCCAAGTGTGCGCCCAGGGCTGCACCGCGGCCACCGTGCAGTGCGCCTCGGTGGCGAGCTGCACGGCGGGCGCGCTGCAGTGCGCCGGCACCAACGTCGTCGAGCAGTGCAACCCGACGGGCAGCGCGTGGCAGGCGGTCGCCACCTGCGCGTCGAGCTGCGTGGCCGGCCTCTGCGGCACCCCCTGCACCGCGGGCGAGAAGCGCTGCAACGGCGCGACGCCCGAGACCTGCAACGCGACGGGCACGGGCTGGACGCAGTCGGCTGCCTGCGCGACGACGTGCGTGGCGTCGGTCGGCGCCTGCGCCGAGACGTCGCTGACCATCGACGCGAACTCGAACCAGACGCTCGACGGCGAGCACTTCTACGACGGCGACGTCGTCATCAAGAACACGAGCGTCCTGACGGTGCCGAGCGGCAGGCTCGTCATCCACGCGCGCTCGTTCACGCTCGACGCCACCTCGGCCATCAACGTCGCGGCGACCTGCAACGACGCGCGCGGCCGGGGCTCCGACACCGGCGTCTCCTCGTGCAGCGCGACGTACTGCACCGCTTCGGCGACGGTTCCGGCCGGCTCGGGCGGCTCGTTCGGGACCGTCGGCGCGTCGGGTCTGCAGTCGACGAGCTGCTACTACGGCTACGCGTCGCCCTATTACTTCTACTGCAATGCCGCGCGCACGGCTCCGGCGGCCTACGGCATCGCGGACGACGAGGCGGCGTGCGGCGGCAAGGGGGGGACCGGCACCTCGGGCGTCGGCGGGTTCGGCGGCGGGTTGCTCGCGGTCTACGCGCCGACCGTCACCGTGCAGGGCGCGATCACCGCGAAGGGCGCGGATGGCTCCGGCGTCTCCGGCGGCGGAGCCGGCGGCGGCGTCGTCTTGCGCGCGACGGGCGCGCTCACGTTCAGCGGCTCGATCAACGTGTCGGGCGGCAATGGCGCAGGCGGCGGCGGCGCAGGCGGCGCCGGTACCGTGAAGCTGCTCTACGGCAACACGAAGTCGGTGGCGGGCACCATCACGCCGGTCGGCTCGTCGTTCCAGTCGTACATGCCGCCGTTCGACCTCGGCTCGGCGACGCACCCGCGCACCGACCGCTGGTACAACGACGGCTTCTCGCAGGCCGAGCTCTCGTGGAGCGACCCGTACACGCAGGCTGGCGGCTACTACACGAAGCTGAGCACGACGTACGCGGCGGTGCCGACGCAGGCGACCGCCACGTTCCAGACGCCCGAGACCGTGCAGTTTGCGCAGTCGGCGCTCTCGGCCGGCACCAATTACCTGCACGCCGTCACGCTCGGGCCGGGCTTCACCGTCGGCACCGTCGAGGGGCGATTCCCCATCAACGTGAACGCCACGCCCCCGACCGTGTCGTCGTCGAGCTCGCACAACGGCACGACGTGGAACGCGAACACGAGCGTGTTCGTCGAGTGGACGCTGCCGCAGGCCGACGCCAACACGACGGCGTTCTGGTTCGCGTGGGACCGCTACGCCGCGACGCAGCCCGACAAGGCCTCGACGCGCCGGGTGATGGATCTCGCCGACCCGACGACCTCGAAGAAGTACTTCTTCCCGGGCAACGCCAATGGCATCTGGTACTTCCACATCCTCTCCGAGGACACGATGGGCTACCTCACCAAGGCAGCCACCCACTACCGCGTGCTCGTCGGGGCCAACCCGGGGCTCGGCAGCGTGTCGGGCACGGTCTACCTCAACGACGGCGTGTCACTCGGCCCGCTGGCGGGCGCGACCGTCACGCTCAACCGCGGTGTCAACACGACGACCACCAACGGGACGGGCGGCTTCTCGTTCCCCAACACGGTGTACGCGCAGGACTACGAGATCCGCGCGAGCAAGACGGGCTACAAGGACGCCACCGCGACCATCACCGTCGTCGCCAACCAGACGACGACGCAGAACCTGACCGAGACGCCCTGACCGGCTCGGCGCCCGCGGCGCTCCCGGTCAGGCCGGGGGCGTCGCGAGACCGAACAGGCGCGCGGCGTTCGCCCAGAGCAGGGCGTGGCGGGCCTCCGGGTCGCCCTCGGTCGCGATGAGCGCCTTCGCGACCGACATGGCCGGGTGGTAGAAGGGCCAGTCGGAGCCGTGCATGATGCGGTCGCGCGGCGCCTTCTCCACGATCTCGCGGACGCCCGCGAGCGATTGACTGGCGATCTCGAGCCACACGTTCGGGTACTTTTCGGCGAGCTCGAGCCCCACGTCGAGCTCGAGCGCTCCCGAGTGGCCGAGGATGAACGTCGTGCCGGGGTGGTCGGCGACTGCGCGCTCGTAGAGGCGCATGCGGCAGCGGCGATCGGCCGCCTCGCCCGCGATGCCGACCGGGCCCGCGTGGAAGAAGACCATCAATCCGAGCTCGCCGGCCATGCGGAAGAGCGCGAGCGCCTTGGGGTGGTCGGGGGCGACCATCTGCACGTTGGGGTGAAACTTGATGCCCCGCGCACCCAGGTCGCGCTGCCGCTCGAGGTGGGCGCGCGCGCGCGGGTGGTAGGGGTGCACCGAGCCGAAGCTCGACAGCATGCCGCCGCCGCGCACCAGGCCGAGCCACGTCTCGGCGTTGCGCGAGAGGAACGGGAAGTCGATGGGCAGGAGCACGCCGTGCGCGACGCCGGTGTCGGTGAGGTCGCGCTCGAGGTTGGGGCGCGTGTGGGTCGCGCGCAGGCCGCCCGAGGTCGCCGCGCGCAGCACGAGATCGCGCTTCATCGCCTGGGTGTCGGCGGGCGAGATGTTGCGGTTGGCGTAGAGGTCGAGGTCGAGCGGCGCGCCCTGCGGCAGGTAGGTGCAGGTCAGCGGGTGCTCGCGCTCGAGGTCCACGCGCGGGCTGCCCAGGTAGCCGAGCGCCAGGTGCGTGTGCACGTCGGCGATGGGGCCGACGTCCGGGTCGACCATCGCGATGCGGCCATCGCGTACGTCGAACCAGGGGAGCGCGGAGAGGCCGAGCAGCGTTTCGAAGCGGGTGGGGTGGTCGGGCATGGTTGCGGCGGGCATCTGATCGCACCGCTTCGGCTCCGTCAACGCGCCGCCCTGGGCAGGCAGGGCGCGGGCTCCCCGCGGGCGGGCGAGATGGGGTACAAACGCACCCCCATGAGCGACGCCCAAGCCCCCGCCGCCACCCCGCCCGCGACGCGCCACGACTGGTCGAAGGCCGAGATCCGCGCGCTGTACGACCTGCCGCTGTTCGACCTCGTCGATCAGGCGCGCGCCGTGCACCGCGCCAGCCAGCCCGCCGGCGAGGTGCAGCTGTGCACGCTGCTCAGCGTCAAGACGGGCGGCTGCGAGGAGGACTGCGGCTACTGCCCGCAGTCGAGCCACCACGCCGGCTCGGTCGAGCCCGAGCGCATGCTCGGCGAGGCCGAGGTGCTCGAGGCCGCCGGGCGCGCGCGCGCGAAGGGCGCGACGCGCTTCTGCATGGGCGCGGCGTGGCGCGAGGTGAAGGAGGGCCCGGCGTTCGACCGCGTGCTCGACATGATCCGCGGCGTGAAGCAGCTTGGGCTCGAGACGTGCTGCACGCTCGGCATGCTCACCGACGACCAGGCCGCGCGCCTCAAGGCCGCGGGGCTCGACGCGTACAACCACAACCTCGACACCTCGCGCGAGCACTACCGCTCGATCATCAGCACGCGCACCTTCGACGACCGCATGGCGACGCTCGCGCGCGTGCGCCGCGTCGGCATCCATGTCTGCACCGGCGGCATCATCGGCATGGGCGAGTCGGCCGACGACCGCTGCGGGATGCTCCACGAGCTCGCGACGCTCGACCCGCACCCCGAGAGCGTGCCCATCAACGCGCTCGTGCGCATCGAGGGCACGCCGCTCGCGACGCTGCCGCCCATCGACCCGCTCGACCTCGTGCGCATGATCGCCGTCGCGCGCATCCTCATGCCGGGCTCGCGCGTGCGGCTCTCGGCCGGGCGCACCGATCTGCCGCGCGAGGCGCAGCTGCTCTGCCTCTACGCGGGCGCCAACTCGATCTTCTACGGCGACCGCCTGCTCACGACGGGCAACCCCGCCGAGGAGGCCGACGTCGAGCTGCTGCGCGACGCCGGGCTTCGCCCCATGGTGTCGGCCCCCTCGCCCTGAGCGGCGAGGCTCAGGGCAGCGGGATCGGCACGAACTCGCTCCAGCCGAAGTGCGCGGGGTACTCGCGCCACGGCCCCTCGCAGCGCGGCCGCGCGGCGCACGCCTCGCACGGCGGGCCGTGCAGCTTGCCCTCGGCCGAGCGCCACGCCGAGAAGTCGCGCACGGCGCCGTCGAGGTCGAGCACCGTCATCTGCGGGATGATCTCCTCGACGGCGAGGTCTTCCATGCCCGAGAGGAAGCAGAGCGGGATGGCCTCGGTGTAGAGGCGCACGCCGGCGCGCCGGGCGACCTGGCGCGCCGCGGCGATGGCGGGCACGGCGTCGGAAAAGCGCGGCATCATCTGGTCGAGGTTGTCGGCGGCGGTGCCGACCGCGTGCACGAACGCGAGCTGCGCGGTGCGCACGCCGAGCGACGCGAGCAGCGCGACGAGCGCGGGGAGATCGTCGAGGTTCTGGCGCGTGATGACGGAGTTGGTGACGACCCGCGCGCGGGCGCGCGCGAGGTTCTTCAGGCCCGCGACCGTCTGGTCGAAGCTGCCGGGCGCCTGCGTGAGCTCGTCGTGGATCGCCGCGGTCGAGCCGTGCAGCGAGGGGGAGAACTCGGTCGCCCCCGCCGCGATCAACGACGCGAGGAACTGCGGGTAGGCCAGCAGCCGCCCGTTGGTCTGGATCTGGATGGGGTGAAACCCGAGCGCCTTCGCGGCGGCGATCAGCTCGGCGATCTGCTTGTGCACCGTGGGCTCGCCGCCGGTCAGGACGAGCCCCTCGCCTCGCTCGCGCGCGGCGCGCAGGCGCGCGATGAGCTCGTCGAGCGGCAGGGTGGGGCACTCGCTGCGCTTGTCGCCCTGCGCGCAGAACAGGCAGCGGTTGTTGCAGGCGAAGCCGACCTTGACGTCGGCGCGAGGGGGGACGGCGACCATCGGGGGTCGAGGCTACCATGCCGCCCGCGCGCGTCGCCGGCGCGGGGCTCTGCTACGACGTGCGCCATGGAAGCCGCCGCCGAAGCCGATCACACCGACCTGGCCAACTCGATGCTCGACCCCTGGAGCCGCGCGCTCGGGCTGCGGTTCACGCGCGTCACGCTCGACGCGATCGAGGCCGAGATCGCGCTCGGGCCCCAACATTTGCAGGGCTTCGGCATCGTGCACGGGGGCGTCTACGCGAGCGTGGTCGAGACGCTCTGCTCGGTGGGCGCCGGGGTCACGTCGCTGCCGCGCGGCATGTCGGTCGCGGGGCTCGAGAACCACACCACCTTCCTGCGCGCGGTGCGCGGCGGCACGCTGCGGGCTTGCGCGACGCCGCTCACGCGCGGGCGCCGCACGCAGGTGTGGGAGACGACGATCACCGGCGAGGACGGCAAGCTCGTCGCCAAGGGGAGCGTGCGGCTCATCTGCCTGCCGCTCGGCTCGGACCTCGCGGGCGCGCCGATCGAGCTGCCACCGCACGGGTGACGCGAGTGTCACTGGCTGCCACCGCACGGGTGACGCGAGTGTCACCCGCGAGGGGGCGGTCAGCTCGCGACGCGCTCGAGCAGCGCGGGGAGCGGGTCGGGCAGCGGAGCTGCGCCCGTGAGGCTCGCGGGCGTGACGGCGAACGTGTCGTCGACCACCGTCCACGCGATGCTCGCGAGCTCGCCGTAGCGCGTCGAGATCTCGTACTCGACCTTGCCGGCCGCGGCCTCGGCGTCGACGCGGGCGCTCGGGCTCGAGATGGCGATCCAGAGGTCGGCTCCGAGCGCGTAGCTGCGCCCGCGCCCGAGCAGCCCCGCGAGCCAGCGTCGGTCGTCGGGGCGCACGAGGCGCGACGGCGGGATGCGCGCCGCGATGACGAACCGGGTCGTCGGGGAGGGGGCGACGCCCGACGCGCGCGCCCCGCCGCGCGTCGTGTGCGACGTGCCGTAGATGGGCGCTGGGCCGCTGGCGAACTGCGTGCGGTCGTGGGCGAATGAAGAGGGCGGCGGCGCCCAGGACTCGGCCGGCGAGGCCGACGCGAGCAACTGCGACAGGGTGAGCGCCGTCGGAGGGCGCCTCTCGGGCGCGAACGCGAGCGCGGCGCGCACGGCTTCGACGACGTGCGGCGGGAGCGGCGGGAGTCCGGCGGGCGCCTCGGGCGACGGCACCTCGGACGAGAGGCGCGCCATCGCGGAGCGCGGGGCGTCGTCGCCGAACGGCAGCGAGCCGGTCAGCACCTCGAACGCGAGCAGCCCCGCTGCGTACACGTCGGTGCGCGCGTCGACCGGCGCGCCGACGATCTGCTCGGGGGCCATGTACGCGGGCGTCCCGACCATCGCTCCGGTGCGCGTGTGGCGCGTCGCGGTCGCCGAGGTCGGGCGCGCGATGCCGAAGTCGACGAGCTTCACCTCCGAGGCGTCGTGCGAGAGCACGACGTTCGAGGGCTTGAGATCGCGGTGCACGACGTCGGCCTGGTGAATGGCGTCGAGCCCCGCGAGGATGGCGGTCAGGATCGGGATGCCCTCCTGCCAGGGGAGCGCGCCGCGTCGCGCGAGGCGCGCAGCGAGCGACTCGCCGCGCACGAACTCCATCGCGATGCAGGGCGAGCCGTCGCGCAGCACGCCGAAGTCGAGGATGGCGACGACGTTCGGGTGCCGGACGCGCGCCATCAGCTGCGCCTCGCGCTCGAAGCGGCGCACCAGCTCCGCGTCGGCCTCGGGGAAGAGCACCTTCACGGCGACCGGCATCCCGAGCCGCTGGTGGCGCCCGAGGTAGACGCGCCCCATGCCACCCTCGCCGAGCGGCGCCTCGATCACGTAGCGATCGAGGACGATCTCGCCGGGCGAGAGGTCGTCGCTCACGGCGCCACCGCCTGCGCCGGGCGCTGGTGGAGCGCGAGCAGGCGCACTCGCCGCGTGGGCTCGAAGCGGCGCCCCTCGGCGATGACCTCGGGGCGGAACGGGTCGCCGCTCGGCCCGGGGCCGAGCACGCGCGCGGCCTTGCCGTCGGCGAGCGCGACCCACGCGCCCGGCGGCACCACGCCGATGGCCTGCGCGAGCACGCGCACCCAGGTGTCCTCGGCGGCCTGGCCGGTCACGCGCAGCGCGCGGGCGAGCAGATCGACGAGCGTGAGGTCGAAGCCGACGCGCTCGGGGCGACGCATGCGCTCGAGCTCGTAGGCGAGGTGCATCGCGCCGAGGGCGGGGTGCGAGCGCACGCCGGGCTGGCCCCGCTGCGCCATCGCGTGCACCAGCGCGGTCGCCTGCAGGCGGTGCGGCTCGATGCCCGTGCGGGCCTGCGCGGGCGCGGTGCACAGTCGGGGCAGCGCGGCGGCGGCTGCGCCCTCGGCGGGCAAGCCCGCGCGGTCGGCGAGACCCTGCGTGGCGAGGATCAGCACGGCGTGCGCAGCGGCGCGCCGCGTCGTCGCGACGGCGCCCGCTGCCTCGAGCATCACGTTCGCGAGGTGGGCGGCCGAGGCGGCGCGGCGCCCGATCGTCCACCCGTCGGGGGCGAGCTCGAGGGCGTAGGTGGCCGTGGGGGCGTGCGTCTCGTGCGCGCGCTCGAGGCGGCGCACCGTCGAGAGCCCGGACGGCCAGGGCCAGGGCACGCTCGCGTCGATCGGGATCGTCTCGGCCACCTCGACGGCGAGCGAGGCGTGCGCCACGGCGGCGACCTCGCGGTCGATCTCCTCGCTCTCGAGGCCGTGCTTGGCGCGGTCGATCTCACGGTGGCGCAGCCCGTCGATGGGGTCGTCCTCGAGGTCGTCGCTCGGCCCCGCCTGGCCGTGGGCGAACGCGGTGGCGAGCTCGAGCGCGCCGAACGCGCCGAGCGGCGCGTCGAACGAGAGCTCCTGCGTGGCGAGGTTCTGCGCGGCGCGGGCGATCGCCTGCGACTGCACGTAGCCCTCGACGTCGAGCGCGACCAGGGCGCGGTTGCAGAAGACACCGTCGGCGACGAACTGGAGGGAGAACGGGGGCTCGACCGCGTCGATCGCGGCCGACAGCGCCTCGGCCGTGCCGAGCGCGAGCGGGTGCTGGGCGCCGTGCGAGGCCACGGTGCGCATGGCGATGAAGAGGCGCTCGAGCAGCGCGCGGATCGTGGTCTCGTCGCGCCTCACCGACCGGCTCCGGCGCGGTCGCGCGCGCGACGGAGCTTCTGCCGAAGCTCGCCGCTCGCGATCCACTCCATCGGCGTGAACCGCGCCGCCTCGGCGAGCAGCGTCGGCTGCTCCTGAAGGCAGTCGAGGGCGATGCCGCGCAGCTCGTCGCCGGCGAACGCCGAGCGCGCGAGCGGCACGACGTAGGCCTCGCCCACGCCGCGCGCGACGAGCGCGCCGCACACGACGTAGAGCACGCGCCCCGACGGGGCGGACCCGGCGTGGGCGCGCAGCCACTCGCCGAGCGCGACCGCCATCTCGCGCGTGCCCGCGCGCGCGATGAGCTTCGCCAGAGGGTCGATGCCGCTGGGAGCGGCCTGGGCGACGAGTCCGACGACGAGCTTGCTCGCCCACCCGAGGTCGTCGGACGCGAGGGCCTCGAGCGCGGCGATGAGCGACGAGGGCGGGACGCTCGCGAAGGTCACGTCGAGCGTGGCGGCGTCGACCTTCGCGTCGCGCGCGACCGCGAGCAGCGTGCGGACTGCCGAGGGGTCGAGCGAGGGGAGGTCGAGCAGGCCGACGAGCCGGGGGAACCCCAGCGCGCGGCAGAGCCACACGATGGCGCCGCGCGCGGCTGGCTCGCCGTCGGCGCGCGCCAGCAGCCGAGCGACCAGCGCCGACGCGATCGGCGCGCTCGCCCCCACGATGAACTCGCGCAGCGCCTGCACCTCGCGCTCGTCGTCGACGCGCACGCGGGCGCCGATGGTCGCCCCGACCTCGGCGGTCTCGAGCGCCGCGGCGACGGCCAGCCGGTACGGGTCGGTCGGGTCGTGCAGCGACGTCAGCAGGCGAAGGCAGCGCGCGTCGAGGCGGGTCGAGAGGCGCGCGAGGATGCGGCGCGCGAGCCGCGGCGGCGGGACCATGTCGCGCAGCGCGGGGCGCGCGAGCACGGCGTCGAGCTCGAGCGTCACCCAGCCGACCGGGTCGTCGATGAGCATCCGGAGCGCCGCGACGTCGGTGCCGGGCGGCTCGAGATCGCCTGCGTCGGAGGCCACCGTGAGGTCGTCGAGCGGTGCCTCGAGCTCGGAGCGCAGCGCGGCGGCGTCGAGGTCGCGCGAGAGGATGCGCACCGCGTCGGCCGAGAGCGAGCTGAGCGTGTCGCCGCGCAGCACGAGCGCGCGCATCGCGCGGCTGCGCTCGTCCTCGACGATGGCGTCCATCATCTCCATGAAGCTCGGCTGCAGCGACACGTCGAAGCCCTCGGCGCCGTCGGCCCACACCCAGTCGTGGAACTTGGCGATCGACTCGACGTTGGGCGACAGCGCGGAGAGCTCCTCGCCGAGCGACATCACGTCGTCGGCCGTGGCGTCCTCGCGCGGACGGAGCGTGCGGAGCCCGGCCATGAAGGCCGGCAACAGCCAGCGGCCGTCGTTCTGCGAGGCCGTGACGGCGACGTCGGTGCCGAGCATCGCCCGCGTCGGGTGCAGCTCGAGCGCGAGGTCCGGCACCTCCTCCCAGTGCTCCACGAGCCGCGTCGCGGCGCTTCGCTGCGAGCCGATGACGCCGCCCCGGGCGCTGCGCACCAGGGCGTCGAGCGAGCCGCCGACGACCGTGGCGGACTTGACGGACGGGGGAGCGCCGCTCGCGCGCGCCGTGGCGCCGAGCGTGGCGTCGCGCGGAGCGGCGGACGGGAGAGGCGTACGGGGCGGGCCACCGGGGGCGTGCATGGACACTCCTCGTGGGCGGTACACGCCGCGACCCATTGCCCGGCCCCGTGCGCCGCCGACCCACCCCGAACCGGCACGCGCGCCTATTTTCCTACTCCTCCATGAAGGGGTGGTCAATGCGGACCGGGATGAAGATGTCGCATGAGGTCGTCGCGTCGGCCTTCGTGCCGGGGTCGGGCGTGCGACCGTCGCGCGACGCGGCTCAGGGGCTCGTCTCGACCTCGAAGCTCGTCTCGGTGGGCCAAGCGCCGGCGTCGAGCACGACGCGCGTGGCGCCGCTGGGCACCGCGACCGGCTGACCGGCGACGGTCGCGCGCACGATGGTGGAGCCGAGCGGCGCCGCGACCTCGATCTGCCGAGGCGACGCCCCCGGGGGCCGGTAGGTGCCGCGCAGGGTGGCGCCCTGCTGCTCGAGGTCGAGCAGCTCGCACGAGAGCGCGAAGCGGCGCCCGGGAACGTGCGGCGCGAGCGAGAGGCCGCGCTCGGTCGCCTCGACGCCCGCGACGCGCAGCGCCGCGAGCAGCGGCATCGCGTGCTGGTTCGCGTTGGCGACCGGAAAATCGGTCATGGGCGTCACGACGCTGTACCAGGCCTCGCCGGGGCGATCGCCGCCGACGCCCTGCATCCCGTCCGGGCCGCTCCAGATGCCGTACCAGAGCGCGGGGAACGCGGTCGCGTGCGCCGCCAGCGTGTTGCGCGCGAGGTGTCGCCA
>CAITLX010000040.1 GCA_903893335.1 uncultured delta proteobacterium
CCGCCTCTCGCCGCGCGCGCGCCGCGAGACGACCTCTCCACGCTCCGCGCGCCGCTCGCCGCGACGCGCGCCGAGCAGACCGTGCTCGCGTTCTTCGAGGCCGTCTTCGCCGACGACGCGGACGCCCTCGCCCGGCTGCTCGCCCCCGGCGCGCTCGTCGTCGGCCCGCGCGGCAGCCCGTCGTCCGCGCTCGACCACTGGCGCATCCGACTGCGCCGCGTCGGGTACGCGCGCGCCCCCTCCGCGGCTCGACCGCGCGCCGAGAGCCTCTCGTCGCACGCAGCCGCCGACTTCGCGCGCGCGACGCCGGGCCTCGCGCTCGGGGTGGACTTCGCCGACGGCGACGTCGTCGTGCGCGTCGCGACGCGCGGCGCCGTCGACGCCCTGTTCGGCGACCCCATGGTCTTCGTCGTGCGGGCGACGGGGCGCGACGCCGCGGCGGTCACGCGCATCGTCGAGGAGTTCCAGGTCCCCTGACCATCGGCTATGGTCGGGGCATGGCGATGGAGGGCTCGTCGAGCTGCCCGCAATGCGGCGCACCGGTCGGAACGACCGGCGGCCGCTGTCCGCTGTGCGGCGTCATGCTCGTCGCGGCGCCGCCCACCCCCGAGGCGCAGCGTCCGACGTCGGGCCTCGCGCTCGGCGAGGGCATCCCGCGCGCCATCACCGAGCGCGCCGTGCCGAGGTCGTCGGACGCCGCGACCGTCGGTCACCGCTCGTCCGCGCCCTCGCAGGGGCCCCGCCGCGCGGCCACGCGCGCCAGGGCCACCCCCAAGGGGCCGATCCTCGGCCTCGTCGCCTCGCTCGCCGTCACGGGCCTGCTCGCGTACCGCCTGCTCGGCCCGTCGGCGCACCCCGCGCCGCCTGCCCTGCCGCGAGCGGTGGCCGCTCCGACCGCCCACACCGACGCCATCGCGCTCGTGGACCCGACCAAGGCCGACCCGAGCGAGCAGCTGGCGCGCGCGCGCAAGCTGGCGACCGCCTGGTGCGCCGACGCTCGGCTGCTCTCGATCGTGGCCGCCCCGGTGGTCGAGAAGCGCGTCGATTTCGCCGCGCCCGACGCCCACATCACGTTCACCTGGACGGCGGTGCAGCGCGACGGGAGCACCGCGCCCAGCCAGGGGGGCGGCCGCCTCGCGCTGCGCTTCGGGTCCGGCGAGCCGACCTCGACGCAGAGCCCCGCCCCGTCGAGCGACGACCGCGCCGCGCTCGACGAGCCCTCGTGCGCCTCGCTGCACGCCATGCGCGCGGTGCGCGGGTCGGGCGTCCCCGGCGATCAACGCGTCGAGCTGCGCTACGAGCGCGACGCGCAGCTCGCGCGCGCCGTCTGGGTCGCGACGGTCGCGGGCCACAAGGAGTGGGAGCGCGTCGTCGACGGCGCCTCGTGCGCCATCGTGACGCGGCACCCGGGCAACTGAGCGGGCGGCGCGAAGCGCGGGCGACCGCGCGAGCGGCGCGCGGGCAGGCCGCGGTCAAACGATCGGGCGGCGCGCGGGCGCGGTCAGTTGAGCGCGCCGTGCGCCGGGCGTCGCGGCCCGAAGTCGAGCAGGCCGCGGTCGCGCGCGTCCGAGAGCGTGCGCAGCGCCGTGCGGTAGCCGCGCATCACGAGCGAGCGCGCCGCGAAGCGGTTGAGGTACCCGAACATCCCGATGTTGGGCGCGACGTCGAGGAAGAGCACGTTGGGGTGCCGCGCCGCGAGCAGCTGCACGTCGCTGCGCTCCTTCTCGGTGAGCACGATGTTGAGCGCCTGCGTGAGCACCTTGAGCCCTCCGCGCCGCGCGACCGACCTCGCGCCCTCGCGCGTGGTCGCGGGGCGGTAGATGTTGGAGACGATGACGACGTCGGCGCCGGCCTCGACCGCGAGGTCGGCCGACATCGTGCGCGCGATCTCGCCGTCGAGGTGGAAGCGCTCGCCGATCTTGTAGGGGCGGAAGAGCCCCGGCACGCAGCACGAGGCAGCGACGGCCTGGCTCACCGGCGTCGTCGTGTCGTAGCCCTGGCCGAACACCACGCGACGCGCGTTGTCGACGTCGACCGCGGTGACGAGCACGCGGTTGGGCAAGTCCTGGAAGCGGTTGCTCGGGAGGTGGCGCGCGAGGTAGCGCTCGAGCTTGTCGATGGAGAAGACGCCCGACAGCAGGTAGCCGGGGTCGAGCAGCTGCCTCGGCGACGGGCCTCCGAAGAAGGTGCGCATCGTCAGCCGCGGGCCCTCGTGGCGTCGCTTCCACGGCAGCCGGTACGCGTCGAGCAGCACGTCGAGCGGGACGCCCTGGCCGTACGTCGCCGACACGATCGCGCCCGCGCTGGCGCCGACGAAGATCGTCGGCACGAGCCCGAGCTCCTCGCACGCCCGCAGCACGCCCAGGTGCGCGAGGCCGCGCGCTGCCCCGCCCGAGCCCACGAACGCAATCTTCAGCCCGCTCATGTCGCGTCACCCATACCCTCCCAATGTGCCGGAGGGTCGGCGTCAGCGCCAAGTTTGAGGCAGCGACCGCGCAGCGGCGGTCGCGCGCGGGTCACATGCCGGCGACGATCTTGAACGCCTTGCCGTCCTCGACGAGCTCGAGGCGGTTCTCGGCGACCGAGTGGTGCCACTCGTCCCCCTTGAGCCCCGGCACCTTGTAGGACGCGCTGTAGGTGTACGCGACCATGATCCGGCTCTCGCGCCCCTTGTCGATGCGCCGGTAGCGGATCTCGTAGCGGATCGCGCGGGTGTCCTTGAACTTCCCCTCGAGGTACTCGCGCAGGCCGGCGAAATCGAGGTCGTCGGACGCGTCGACGTTGCCGCCGTCCTCGTAGTAGGTCGGGGCCGCAATCTGCAACAGTTGCGATACGTTGCGCTCCTCGACGGCGCGCCGGTACTTCTCGCAGAACGAGATCACCTTGCGGTTCGAGTCGGTGTCCTCGACGTCGGTGTTCGGGATGTAGTGCGTCGCGCACGCGGCGAGACCGAACGAGGCGGCGAACAGGGACGCGCGGAGCAGGGCGGTGGGCTTCATGGGCTCGAGAGGGGGAACCCGGGCGGGCGCCGCGGCATTCCGACGAAGGGCACCATGCCAGACGGGGGGTGCACCGGGCAAGGCAGGGCGGCTAGGGGGGCAGGCTGGCGACGAACGCCTCGCGGGCGAACGGCGCGCCGACGAGCACCGGGCCGAGGTCGAGCTCGCTCTCGAAGAAGCCCGTGACGAGCGGCGCCCCGCCCCCGCCGATCGCGACCGCCTGCCCCTGCTCGGGGGCGCGACCGCCGTAGCGCCGGCTCCACAGCGCGTGGCCCGCGGGGTCGAGCTTGGCGACGAACACGTCGCTCTGGCCGGCGCTCACGAGCCCGGCGCGGTCGAACGCGATGCGGCCGAAGAAGCTGCCCGCGACGACCGTCTCGCCTGCCTTGCCCACGGCGAGCGCGCGCGTGACGTGCGCGCCGTGGCTGGCGATGTGCGTCGTGAAGACGTGGCCCCCGTCGCGGTCGAGGCGCACGACGAAGGTCCCCTGCTCGCCGCGCTGCTCGACGAGCGCTCCGCCGCCGAAGTCGATGCCCCCGTCGTACGAGCCGAGCACCGTGATCTGGCCGGCAGCATCGACGGCGACCGCGTGCGCCGTCTGCGCGAGCCCGTCGCCGAACGCGCGGGCGAAGCGACACCGGCCCGCGGCGTCGAGCACGGCGACGAAGGCGTCCTGGCCGCGCATGACGAGCGGGCCGCAGCCGAAATCGACGGTGCCGCGCGCGGCCCCGACCAGCGCGATCTCGTCGGAGGGGCCGACCGCGACGCCGAGCACCGCCTGCGTCTCGGCGTCGCCGAAGGCGCGGATCCAGAGCGGCCTCCCCTCGGCGTCGAGCTTCGCCACCCAGCCGTCGACCGCGCCGCGGCTGACGAGCGGCGCGCCCGCGACCTCCATGCCCAGCTCGAACGAGCCGGCGACGACCAGGTCGCCAGCGCGATCGAAGGCGACGCCGACGACGGTCTGGTCGCCGGGGCCGACGAAGAGGCGGCCCCAGCGCGGAGCGCCCCCGGCGTCGAGCGCGACGACGAAGCCGTCGCGCGGCTGTCGAGTGTCCGCTCCGACGACGAACGGATCGAACGTCGTGACGAGACCGACGACGGCTGCGCGCCCGGCGCCGTCGACGGCGATGGCGATCGGCTCGCGGCTCATGTGGGCGTCGAGGGCAGGCGCGAGCGACCGCGCCCAGGCCGTGCGGCCATCGGGCGCGAGCTTCGCCACCCACGTCTCGCGCGCGCCGAACGGGCCTTCGAGAGGCACGCCCCCCACGTCGAGCCGCCCCTCGAAGGCCCCCGCGACGTACGCCGCGTCGTGGGCGTCCATCGCGATCGTCGTGGCGCTCGCCTCGACGCCGCCTCCGAAGCGCGTCGCCCAGGTCGCCGCCTCGCGTGAGGGGCGCCGGCACCCCGAGACGAGGCAGAGCGCGGCCAGCGCCGCGGCGGCGCGCCTCACGCGACCCCCGCGCGCGCGAGCCACGCGTCGAGCGCGAGGTGGCCGACCGCGAGCGGCGCCCCCGCGTGCAGCGCGGGACGCGCGAGCGCCTCACCTGCGC
>CAITLX010000041.1 GCA_903893335.1 uncultured delta proteobacterium
GAACGCAGCGCGACGTCGCGCAGCGACAGGCCCGAGACGAGCGCGTCGGACTCGAGCAGCGCCTCGAGCGTGACCATCTTGAAGCACCGGGTCATCTCGGTGGTCTCGATCTCCCGCAGGAAGTCGGCGGCCGCCGCGGCCACGGCGGCCTCGTGGGCGGGCAGGTCCCCCTCGGTCGCGACGAAGCCGAACCAGCTCACGTGCCGCTCGCGCAGACGCGAGGGGAGGTAGCCCATGCGCTGCAGCTCGCCGGCGGTCGGTCGCTCCTCGCGCTCGTCGCGCAGGTCGCGGTACGCCCGCTCGACCTCGTCGGCGCCACCGGATCGAAACAGCCGCGAAAGAAGGTCCTTCGCCTCGAGCTCGAGCTCCACCGAGCAGCCGGCAGGCAGCTCGACCGCGCCGGAAGCGGCGAGCAGTGCGCGCACGTCGGGGCGCTGCGTTCCGGCGAGCGACAGGAGCGTGCGCATACGCTCGAGGAAGACGCGGTGGTTGCCGACGAAGTCGATGACGGTGACGAACGCCTTGCCGTCGTCGGCGCGAAGGCCGCGGCCGAGCTGCTGGAGGAACACCACCGACGACTCGGTCGGGCGCAGCATCACCACGCGGTCGATCGCCGGGACGTCGACCCCCTCGTTGAACACGTCGATGGCGCAGAGCGCGTCGAGCTCGCCGCGGTGAAACGCTGCGAGCGCCTCCTCGCGATCGTCCGAACCGGCGCCCGCCCAGACCGCTGCGACGCGGACGCCCTTCGCGCGAAGCCACGCGCGAACGAACCCGGCGTGCGCGATGCTGCAGCAGAACACGAGCGATCGCGTGCCCGGGTGGGCGTTCCACGCGCGCCACAGCGTTTCCATGCGCGCCTCGGTCTGCGCCGCGGTCGCCAGCGCCTCGGCGTCGAACCGGCGATTGCGCCACGGGAGGTTCGCGTAGTCGATGTCGTCCTTCACGCCGTGGTAGCGAAACGGCACGAGGCGCCCGATGGCGACGCCTCGCCCCACGTCGGCGCGGTACGCGACGAAGTCGTCGAAGAGCCCCAGGATGTCGGCCGAGTCGGCGCGGTCGGGCGTCGCCGTGAGGCCGAGGAGGAACCTCGGGTCGACTGCGTCGAGAATCCGCCGGTACGACGAGGCCGCGGCGTGGTGCACCTCGTCGACCACGACGTAATCGAACCGCTCCGCTCGCAGACGCGCGAGGTTCTCTGGGCGCGCGAGCTTCGCGACGGAGGCGAACACGAGGTCGGCGCTCAGGTCGTCGCGCTCGTCGACGAACCAGCCGACCCGGCCACCGGCGCCCGACGCGCGGACGAGCGTCCGGTACGTCTCCGAGGCCTGACGCAGGAGCTCCTGCCGGTGCGCGACGAACAGGAGGCGCGGCCGCGCCCCGGACTCCGCGCGCAGCGCGTTCCAATCGAACGCAGCGAGCCACGTCTTGCCGAGCCCCGTGGCGAGCACGACGAGCGCGCGCCGACGCCCCTCCGCGCGGGCGAGGCGCAGCGCTTCGAGCGCCTCGACCTGCACCGCGTGCGGCTCGGGAGGCGCCACGAACGGCTCGGCCTCGGCGTCGCCCGGCGGCAGCGGGCGCAAGGCTTCGCGCGCGCGGGCGGCGTATTGCTCGACCCAGGCGGCGTCGAGCACGCGTGCGCCGCCCCACGCCTCCTCGAAGGCAGCCCCTATGCGGGCAAAGGCGACCGGGTCGCGGTGGCGGTCGACGCGGAGGTTCCATTCCGTGCCCGTCTCCAGCGCAGCGCGCGAGAGGTTGCTGCTGCCGACGAAGGCCGCCCCGAACTCGTCGGACTCGAAGAGCCACGACTTGGGATGGAACGAGCTCCCCGGCACGGCTGGCACCTCGACGACGCGCGACTCGAATCGGCCCGCGGGGCGCTCCCCCGCGTCATCGACGGAGGTCGTCCGCTGCCAGCCGAGCAGCGTCTCGAGCGCGCTGGCCTGCGTGATGTCGAGGTAGTCCCCCGTGATGAGGCGGACCTCTGCGCCACGGGCGAGCGCCGCTTGGAGCGAGGATTCGATGCGGCGGATCCCGGACTCCTGCACGAAGGCCGCCACGATCGCGATGCGCGACGCGCGGTCGAAGAGCGGCAGGACGTGACGCGCGAAGGGGTCGGCGCTGCCGCCCGTGGTGAGCGGCGACGCGCGCTCGGCCGGTGGCACGGCGGCAGCCAGGTAGTTCGCCCTCGCAGGGAGGACGTGGCGCACGCCGCCGCGCGCGTCGGGGACGTCGCCCGCGTAGCGCGGGATGACGTGCACATGGAGGTGGAACACCGTCTGCCCCCCCGCGGCGCCGACGTTGATGCCGATGTTGTACCCGTCCGGCCGGTGGCGCTCCTCGATGCGCCGACGGGCGACCTCGGTCGCCCGTGTGAGCGCCTCGCGCTCCTCGGGCGTCGCGTCGAACCAGGTCGCGACGTGCCGTCGCGGAACGAGCAGCGCGTGCCCCGGGCTCACCGCGAACGCGTCCCACAGGCCCACGACGACCTCGTCCTCGTGGAACACCCTGCCCGGGTCGGGGTGACAGAACGGGCAGAGCGGGGCGCTACCGGGCACCGATCACGTGTAGCCGAGGCGCGGGTGGGGAACGAGGGAGAACGAGGCAGCGGGGGAAGCGCGCGGGGCACGTGGGCCGTGACGGCGCCCCTGCGGCCCCGCCGCGACCACGGGCCCCGTGTTCACTCGCGCCCTCCGCACGCTTCGAACCGCGCGCGGCGCAGTGCCTCGATGCGCTCGCGCACCCCTTCGACCTCGTACACGAGCGTTCCGAGGCCGCTGCGAAGGTCGGCGACGTTGACGTAGATCGGAGGCACCAGCGCAGCGAGCTGGAGCAGATCTTCGACGACGTCGCGGCGCGTCGCTTCGTGGAGGCGTGGAAGGAGGCCGATGATGACCCGGACGGCGAACGCCCGCTCTGCTTCTGCGCGTCCAGCCTCGAGAGTTTGGCGCGCGGCGGTCAACACGTCGTACGTGAACCGGTCCCGGCGGATCACGCAGCACCTCCCGCGAGCTCGAGCCACGCGGACAGAATCGTGCTTCTTGCCGGATCCCGGCGCTTGCGCCGAAGCGCCAAGGCGAGGGCGCGCCTGGCGCGGCTGCCGTGGAGCGTGATCGCGCGATGGACCGCGTCGACGTTGGCGGTCGAATCAGGGTCGCACAGTCCGCGGAGACGTTGATCGTCGCCTGCGGACGGGGCCTCGCCGCGTGCGCGGCGCTCGATCCATGCGGCCCAGCCGTCGTCGACAGCGCGCGAGATGGCGTGTTCCCAGCCCGCGAGGTCGATCATCCCACGGGTCGAGGGGCGCACCCACGCAGCAAGACGGTCGAGCTCTGGCGAGTTGATCTCCTGATCGCGTAGGCCAACCACGAACTGAACGACCGGCGCCGGTAGCGGGGCATGCGCGATGCACCACTCCGTGAGCGCCGGGAAGTAGTTCGGCACGCTGAACTCGTCGCAGTCAAAACTCCACGCCAAGTCCTCGAACGCGACGAGCGGCACGGTGCCGACGGCGTACGCGAGCTCCATCAACGCGTGGGTCCGGCGCGTCGGCGTCAGACCAGCGCCGGGCTCCTCGGCAGCGAGATGCGACTCACGGATCGCCTCCGCGATGCCTGGACCCAGCGGTCGGAACACGCTGCGGTCATCGCGCCGGAGCCAGCCGACGACTCGGCTCATTCGGTCGGGCGCCAACGTGAGGAGAGCGTCGGGCCACTGGCTCACAGCGGCAACGAACTCTCGTGGCGCGGCGCGGGCGACCGCCTCGGCCGCGTCGATGTCGCTGGCGGTGGCGCCGGGATCGGCGGCGTGCCGCCAGGCCTTGTACGCGAGTAGGTTCATGATGGGTTCGGGCATGGGGAACTCCTTCTCGGGCACGAGGCCCGGCGATGGGGGGTGGCGCTTCGATCTCGTGGCGATGCGATGGGCGGACGACCGCCGGAGAGGCGTGCAGCGGTCGCTGGTTTTCAAGGATCGAGGCCCCGGCACGCGTGCACTCGGCCCCACCCCAGGGCGCGCGTGTCCGCCGCCCACGCGGCGGCACGCCACGCAGACGAGGGCGTGGCGGAAGAGCCCCAGATGGACGCCGGCACGTTGCGCTGCCTGACAGCGCGCCCGGAGCGGCACGTCCACGCCCCCGTCGGCGAGCACACCGCCGCGGTCGCGCGCTGCCACAACGCGAGCTACCCGCCACCGTAGCGCCCCCCCACACCGGCCCGGCCCATGGTCACTGTTTTCGCTCGCACGGCGGAGGCTCGGGATCGCCGTCCGTCCTAGGGGGGTGAAAACGCCCCATCCCGCACCACCGCCGCCAAACTCCTCCCAACTCACCGTCGCCCTGCGCGACCCTCGTTCGCAACCACCCGTTTTTGCTGCTCTCTTCAACCACCTCAGGCCTCGCCTTCACCATCTGCTCCGCGGCTTGGGCCTCGACGCCGCCGAAATCGACGACGGGGTCCAGGAAGCAATCACGCACCTTACGCAGAAGGCCCACCGGGCCCCGCCCGACCTCGAGAGTCCCCTCGGGTGGGTCTGGACGGTCGCCTCGAACAGGGCCCGCGACTTCGCCCGGGAGCACCGCCGACGACCGCGGCGGGCCGAGGGGAGCGAGGCGGACCGGGCACTGGAAACCGGCGGGGCAGCAGCCTGGAAACTGGAGGGAATGCGCGAGCGCGCGCTCGCTGAGGCAGAAGCGCTGGATTGGTTCGAGCAGGCGGTCGCCTGCTACGTCGAGCGCGCCGAACGCTCCGGGAAGGCCCGACGGGGCCACCAGATCCGAGCCTGGGTCGATGTGCAGGTGCGGGGGGAGGCGCCGGTCCGGGTGGCAGAGCGGCTCGCCGCAGAGCGAGGCGAAGCGGCGCGTGTCGAGACGGTGTGGAAGTGGAGCCAGCGCGGGCGGCAGCTCGCGGTCGAGCTCGCGGCGACCGACGACGACCTCGCGCGCGCGGCGCTGATCCGCCGCGTAGCGGCTTCGACCGCACGCGCAGCGGCCTGATCGCTCCGATGGCGTGGACGGCCGGCCCAGCGTCGGTCGCCCACGCCCCACCACCCGGGGCGCGATCGCGGGGCGCCGAGAGTCGCGATCGGCCGGCGCCCCACCGAGACGGGCCGCCAGGCCCTGACGCCTGGCAGCGCCCCGAGGGTGACGCTATGGAGGCGCGGTGGGACGCCCATCGAAGCACGCGCGTCTCGTCGAGCGGCCCCCGGGCACGGAGACGGTCGCCGAGCTGCACGCGCGCCTGGGCTTTCCCCCCACGACCATCCGCGTGCACTTCGCACCCGCGATCGTCGGCCGCTGGCTGCCCGGTCTTGGAGCGCGCCACCCCGTCCTGCTCTTCGAGAGCCGCGAGGTGAACGTCCTGCTGCGCACGCCGCCGGCGCGCCGCGCGGTGGCAGCCCGACCGCGCAAGCGGCGTCGCCCGAGCGCCCGCCAGGCCGCAGATTACGACTTGCCCGACGCCTGGACGACGGCGTCGGAGCTCGCGCGCAAGTTCGACCTTCCGTCGTCAGCTACGGTCCTGCGCGTCATCCAGCGGCACAACGAGAGAGCATTCCCCCCGCTCCTGGCGCGCGGCGTCGGCGACCCTCGCCGCGACTTCACCGTCGAGCAGCAGCGGCGAATCGTCGACGGTCGTCAGCAGTGGACGTTTCCGGCCGTTCCGGCATGGAAAGCGCTGCGTGCCGCGCTGCAAGATCGTCGGCGCCGTCGTGCAACCTGAGGGCATGCCGCCGGTCGCCCACCAGCCTCACGCCTCGCGCACCTGACCGTCGGTGGTCAGCTCATGTAACCAAGCGCGCAGGATCCCCGCGCGACGCGTGTGCGGCCCCTCGGCCGCTGCTTCCACCGCGCGTACGGCGGCAGCGAGTGTCACCCACGCCGCGTCTTCCCGACCGACGAACTGCGCCATCGACCAACGCAGCTCGCGCCCACGCTCCTCGAGGCGCGCCAGCGCGATCCAGCCGACCACCGTCGGCGCAGCGGCGTGAAGGCGAACCGAATGCGGAACCGAGATCCGCGGTGAGAGGAGCATCTCCGGGTGCCGAGCGACGGCGTCCGCGGCCCAGCTCGGGACGGCAACGACGCGCCCGAGCCACGCGTCGAGCGTCATGCCCGCGTCGCGCTTGGCGGGGTCGTCGTGGCCGAGCGCGCGCTCGAACGCTGCGCGCACCAGCGTCTCGTCGACGCAGCCCGCGTACTCCTCGCGACCCAGCAGTCGCCGGCACAACACGGCCAAGGTGCCAAGTTCGCCGCGCGCATGCGCGAGAACCGCGAGGCTGCGGAGACTCGCCGCCAGCTGCGGGGCGGAGCGCCCGGACGCCATCATGGCCGCGGCCATGGTCTCGCAGCACGCCGGGTCGTCGATCGAGCCCACGGCCACCCCCACGAGCGCCGCCGAGAGCTCCTCGTCCGGCTCGACGTAGGCCATCGCCGAGGCCAGCGCCGCGGCACACGCCCGACGGTGAAGCAGAGGTGCGGCGCGATCTCCTACGATGACTCCGAGTGCCTTCAGCGCGCGAACCATGGGAGGGAGAACGCTGGCAGCCATGCTGCCCGGACAGCGTGGCGTGCTCCGCCGTCCAGGCCGCCGGCTCGGCTGTCGCCGCCGTGAGTGTCAGGGCGGGGCTCGACGCGTCGTCCCCCGAAGACATGAGAAACGATCACCGCGGAAAGCTGGGGCCAATGGAAGCGTTGGGGCTGGCGGCCATGGTCTTCGCCGTCGTGCTGGCACACCCCGGCCTCCTCCTGCTCTACGCCGTGCGCGAGACCTTCGGTCTCCCTCTCGACGCCGGCCAAATCTGGAGTTTCGGCGCGGTCAGCGCCGTCGCCATCTACGCGGCCCTCGCGCTGCTGCGCCGGAGCTTGGCTGCCGGCGCGGTGGCCTACCTCATGCTCGCCGTCGCAAGCGTGGCCCTGTCGGCCGTGGCCGCATTCGGTCTGCACGCGAGCTGGCCGGCCGAGATGTGGCAGCACATCTGGCCGCATTGAAGGCGCGTCGGGCCGTGTGAGGGAGGTGACCTGCCTGCCGAAAAGTGGGCCAGAAGACGCTAGGAAGTTGACCTTCTCCGACACCGACGGAGAGAGGTCATGCGCAAGAGCAAGTTTACCGATGAGCAGATGGTTCGCATCCTGCGCGAGACGGACAAGGCGCCCGTCTCGGAGGTCGCCAAGAAGCACGGCGTCAGCGAGCAGACGATCTACGCGTGGCGCCAGCGCTTCGGCACGATGAACGCCGACGACGCACGCCGCCTGCGTACGCTCGAGTCCGAGAACAGCAAGCTCAAGAGGCTGCTGGCCGATCGGCTGCTCGAGATCGACATACTGAAGGAGATCAACTCAAAAAAATGGTGAGCGCGCCCGGCCGGCGCCGCCAGGTCACGCTCGCCTCGGCGCGCGGCCTGTCGCAGCGCCGAGCGTGCGCGCTGATCGGCACAGCGAGGTCGGGACTGCGCCGCGAGTCTAAGCGAGCCAAGGCCGACGCCCCGGTGATCGCGAGGATGCGGGAGCTCGCGGGACAGTACCCTCGCTACGGCTACCGCTTCATCCGCGTCTTCCTCGAGCGCGACGGTATGGCGATGAGCGCCGATCGCGCCTACCGCCTCTGGCGTGACGCCAAGCTCCAGGTGCCGCGCAAGCGGCCCCGCCGGCGCGTCGCGACGAGCCGGCCCCGGCCGACGCCGCCCGAGTCGCAGAACCACGTCTGGGCCATCGACTTTGTCTTCGATTGCTGCGCCGACGGGCGCCAGATCAAGTGCCTCACCGTGATCGACGAGTGGACGCGCGAGTGCCTCGCCATCGACGTCGCCGGCAGCATCCGCTCGGCGCGCGTCATCGAGGTCCTCGCGCGCCTGGTGAGC
>CAITLX010000042.1 GCA_903893335.1 uncultured delta proteobacterium
GGTCGCCGAGGTGCAGCGCTACGTGCCCGGCTACGCGCTGAAGAACGGCCCCGTGTTCGACGGCCGCCGCGTCACGACCTTCCTCGAGGTCGCAGGCCTCGGCGATTACCTGCCGCGCTACGCGGGCAACCTCGACATCATGACGGCCGCCGCCCTGCGCACCGCCGAGATGTTCGCCGAGCGAATGCTGGGAGGCGCGTCGTGAACCTCCGCGGCAAGAAGGTCGTGCTCCACGACATGACGCTGCGCGACGGGATGCACCCCAAGCGCCACCAGATCTCGACCGACCAGATGGTGACGATCGCCACCGCGCTCGACCGCGCCGGCGTGCCGCTCATCGAGGTGACGCACGGAGACGGCCTCGGGGGCGCGTCCATCAACTACGGCTTCCCGCTGCACACCGACGAGGAGTACCTGCGCGCGGTCTGCCCGAGGCTGGTGCGCGCCAAGGTCTCGGCGCTGCTGCTGCCCGGCATCGGGACGGTCGATCACCTGAAGATGGCGGTCGATTGCGGCGTCACGACCATCCGCGTCGCCACGCACTGCACCGAGGCCGACGTCTCGCGTCAGCACATCGAGGCCGCGCGCAAGCACGGCGTCGACACCGTCGGCTTCCTCATGATGGCCCACATGATCGAGCCCGAGGCGCTGCTCGCCCAGGCCAGGCTCATGGAGGGCTACGGCGCCGAGACGGTGTACGTCACCGACTCGGCCGGATACATGCTCCCCGACGACGTCGCGCAGCGCGTCGCGCGGCTGCGCTCGGGGCTCAGGCCCGAGACGCGCGTCGGCTTCCACGGCCACCACAACCTCGCGCTCGGCGTCGCCAATTCGCTGGCCGCCATCGAGGCAGGCGCCGAGCGCATCGACGGCTCGGCCGCAGGGCTCGGCGCGGGCGCGGGCAACACGCCGCTCGAGGTGCTCGCCGCCGCGCTCGACCGCATGGGAGCCGACACGGGCATCGATCTCTTCGCGCTGATGGACGTCGCCGAGGACCTCGTCGTGCCGATGATGGACACGCCGGTGCGCATCGATCGCGACGCGCTCGTGCTCGGCTACGCGGGCGTCTACTCCTCATTCCTGCTGTTCGCCAAGCGCGCCGGCGAGCGCTACGGCGTCGGCTCGCGCGACATCCTCGTCGAGATGGGGCGGCGCAAGACGGTCGGCGGCCAGGAGGACATGGTCGAGGACGTCGCGCTCGATCTCGCGCGCGCCAAGCGGGGCGCGTCGTGAGCGCGCTCGACGATTTCCGCGCAGAGGCCCGCGCCTGGCTCGAGGCGAATTGCCCGGCGAGCATGCGCACTCCCCCCAGCAGCGACGACGAGGACACCTGGGGAGGGCGCCGCGCGACCTTCTTCAGCGACGACGCGCGCCTCTGGTTCGAGCGCATGCGCGACCGCGGCTGGACGGCCCCGACCTGGCCGCGCGCGTACGGCGGCGGTGGGCTCTCCGAGGCCGAGGGGCGCGTGCTCGAAGAGGAGCTTCGACGACTCGGCTGCCGCATGGCGCTCAAGAGCTTCGGCATCTGGATGCTGGGCCCCGTGCTGCTCGAGGCGGGCACCGAGGAGCAGAAGCGCGAGCACCTGACCGGCATCGCGCGCGGCGAGCTTCGCTGGTGCCAGGGCTACAGCGAGCCGGGCGCGGGCTCCGACCTCGCGAGCCTCGGCATGCGCGCGGTGCGCGAGGGGGACCACTACGTCGTCTCCGGACAGAAGATCTGGACGTCGCACGCCGACAAGGCCGACTGGATGTTCTGCCTGGTGCGCACCGACCCGAGCGTGCCCAAGCGCGACGGCATCAGCTTCCTGCTCGTCGACATGGCCTCGCCGGGCATCAGCGTGCGGCCCATCCGCCTCATCAGCGGCAACTCGCCGTTCTGCGAGACGTTCTTCGACGGCGTGCGCGTCCCGGCGCGCAACCTCGTCGGTCGCGAGGGGGGCGGCTGGGCCATCGCGACGTCGCTGCTCAAGCACGAGCGCGCGATGATCGCGCGCATCCGCGACGCGCGCGCCGAGGCCGAGGAGGCGCTCGAGTCGATCGCCAAGCGCGTGCTGGGCGAGGCGCGCGGCGAGGTCGCCGACCGCGTCGTGCGCGCCGAGCTCGCGCAGCTCGGCATCGACGTGCTCGCCAACAAGCTCGCGCTGCGGCGCGCCGCCGAGGAGGTCGCCGCCGGCCGCCCCGCGGGCGCCGAGAGCTCGATGTTCAAGTACTGCGGCACCGAGCTGGGCAAGCGGCGACGCGAGATGCGCGTGCGGCTGCTCGGCCTCTCGGGGCTCGGCTGGGAGGGCGAGGGCTTCACCCCGGCCGAGCTCTCCGCGACGCGCGACTGGCTGCGCTCGCGCGCGAGCTCCATCGAGGGGGGCTCGAGCGAGATCCAGCTCAACATCCTGGCCAAGCGCGTGCTCGGCCTCCCCGCCTGACGGAGCCCCCCGAGTGTCGTTCGTCCTCACCGAAGAGCAGCGCGCCATCGCCAAGGCCGCGAGCGATCTGGTCGCGCGCCGCGCGCCCGTCGCGCACCTGCGCGCGCTGCGCGACTCGCGCGACCCGGTCGGCTTCTCGCGCGAGGTGTGGAGGGAGATGGCGTCGGTCGGCTTCGCCGGCATCGGCATCCCCGAGGCCCACGGCGGCTCGGGGCTCGGCCTCACCGAGCTCGGCCTCGTGCTCGAGGCGTGCGGCCGCGCGCTCGCGCCGACGCCGCTCGTCTCGACCGTCCTGCTCGGCGCGCCGCTCGTGCTCGCCGCGGGCGACGAGGCGCTGCGCGCGCGCGAGTTGCCGCTCGTGGCGTCGGGCGAGCGCGTGATCGCGCTCGCGCACGAGGAGGGGCCGCACCACGCGCCCACGCGCGTCACGACGCGCGCCGAGCCGCACGCGGGGGGCTTCCGCCTGACGGGCGAGAAGTCGTTCGTGCTCGACGGGCACGTCGCCGACGCCTTCGTCGTCGTCGCGCGCGTCGCCGGCGAGGCGGACGACCCGCGCGGACTCGCGCTCTTCTTCGTCGAGGCCTCCGCGCCCGGCGTGCACGCGACGCGGCTGCACCTGGTCGACTCGCGCAACGCCGCGCGCGTGCGCTTCGACGGCGTCACCGCCGCCGCGACGCTCGGCGTGCCCGGCGAGGCGTTCGCGCTGCTCGACCGCGTGCTCGACGGCGCGCGCGCGGGGCTCGCGGCCGAGATGCTCGGCGGCGCCGACGAGGTGTTCGCGCGCACGCTGGCCTACCTCAAGGAGCGCCAGCAGTTCGGCGTCGCCATCGGCTCGTTCCAGGCGCTGCAGCACCGCGCCGCGGACCTGTACTGCGACCTCGAGCTCACCCGCTCGGTCGTGCTCGAGGCGCTGCGCGCGATCGATCGCGGCGACCCCGAGGCCGCGCGGCTCGTGTCCGCCGCGAAGGCGCGCGCGGGCACGACCTTCTCGCGCGCGACCGCCGAGGCCGTGCAGATGCACGGCGGCGTCGGCGTGACCGACGAGCTCGACATCGGCTTCTTCGTGAAGCGCGCCCGCGTCGCCGACGTCACCTTCGGCGACAGCGCGTTCCACCGCGACCGCTTCGCGCGACTTTCGGGGTTCTGAAGGGGAGAGTTCGATGGCCTGGAAGATCGGTCGGTGGGACGCGAGTTGCGACGTCATGTGCGTCGGCTCGGGCATCGGTGGCCTCTCGGCGGCCATCGCCGCGCACGACGCGAAGCTCTCGGTCGTGGTGCTGGAGAAGGCGCCGAAACTCGGCGGCGTGTCGGCCTACTCGGGCGGCGAGGTCTTCGTCCCGAACAACCACCTGATGGCCGCCGCGGGCATCGTCGACCCCATCGAGCAGGGGCGCGCCTACCTCCGCTTCCTCGCGGCGGGCTGGGCCGACCCGGGCAAGCAGGAGCAGCTGCTCACGCGCGGGCCCGAGATCGTGCGCTGGTTCGAGCAGCGCGCCGGCGTGCGCTGGAAGCTCGTCGCGGGCTTCCCCGACTACCACTACCCGAAGGCCCCCGGCACCGTCGCGACGGGGCGCTACCTCGAGTGCGAGCTGTTCGCGGGCAAGAGCCTCGGCGAGTGGAAGGACAAGACCTACCTCTCGCCCCACATGCCCAACGGCATCACCCACGACGAGATGTTCGCGTGGGGTGGCTTCACGCACATCCGCGGCTGGGACTTCGCGCTGATGGGCAAGCGCTTCCGCGACGATCAACGCGGCTTCGGCCCGGGCATGATGGGCTGGTTCGTGAAGGCCGCGATGGTCGATCGCGCGATTCCCGCGCACGTCGGCTGCGCGGTGCGCGAGCTCATCGTCGAGGGGGGAGCGGTCGTCGGCGTGCGCGCCGAGAAGGACGGCAAGGACTTCTTCGTGCGCGCGCGGCGCGGCGTCGTGCTCGCTGCGGGGGGCTACGACTGGCACCCGCGCTTTCCGAGGAGCTTCGAGCTGCTGCCGTCGTGGGGCTCGATGTGCCAGCCGACGGTCGAGGGGGACGCGCTCGTCATGGCGACCTCGATCGGCGCCGAGGTCGCGGCCGTGCCCGCGCACAACCTCGGCATGTTCTTCGGCTACCAGGTGCCGGGCGAGACGCACGAGGGCAAGCCCCTGGTGCGCGGCTCGTGGGAGGGGGGCTTCCCCCACGCGATCTGGGTCAACCGCGCGGGCAAGCGCTTCGCCGACGAGTCGTTCTACCGCGACTACCTGCCCAAGACGCGCGCGTGGGACGGCGTCACGCAGACCTTGCCCAACTTCCCGCCGTACCTCGTGTTCGACGCGAGCTACCGCGAGAAGTACCCGCTCGGCACGTTCTTCCCCGGCCAGGATCTGCCCGAGTCGCTCGTCGCGCGCGCCGACACGCTGCGCGAGCTGGGCGAGAAGCTCGGCATCGACGGCGAAGCGCTCGAGGCGACCGTCGCGCGCTGGAACGAGCAGTGCGCCTCGGGGCGTGACGCGGACTTCGACCGCGGCACCTACCCGTGGGCCGCGATGATGACCGGCGATCGCGCGCGCACGAACCCGAACATGGGGCCCCTCGACAAGGCGCCGTTCTACGGGCTGCCGCTCGTCGTGGCGGGCGTCGGCGTCAACGCCGCGGGGCTGCGCACCGATCTCGACGCGCGCGTGCTGCACGTGCGCGGCGAGCCCATCGAGGGCCTCTACGCGGCCGGCAACTCGACCGCGCCGCTCGACATCGGGGCCGGCTACCAGAGCGGCCTGTCCAACCTGCGCGGCCTGGTGGGCGGCTTCGTCGCCGCCGAGCACGCCGCCAAGCGCTGAGCGGAGATCGTCATGCCCGAGGTCACACACTCGACCGTGGTCGGCGTCCCGCGCGACGCCGTGTGGGCGTTCGTCAAGGACATGGACAACTGGGCGCCGATGCTCACCGGCTACCAGAAGCACGTGCGCGAGAGCGACACCGACTCGGTGTGGACGCTCAAGGGGGACGTCGGCATCCTCGCGCGCGTCGTCGAGCTCGCGGCCCACGTCACCGAGTGGTGCGGTCCCGAGCGCGTCAGCTTCACGCTCACCGGGCAGAACGAGCCCGTCGAGGGGGGCGGCACGCTGACGCTCGAGCCCTGCGAGCCGTCTGCGCCCGCGGCCGCGCCGCGCATGGGCCCGTTCGCGCGCCTGCTCGCGTGGCTCTTCGCGCTGCTGCACGGCAAGGTCGCGCGCCCGGCGCTCGCCGAGGCGCCGCGCGAGGCCACGCGCCTGACCTTCACGCTGCGCATGGACGCAGGCGGCGCGATGGGCCCGCTCGTCAACGCGATGCTCGCGCCCGCGATGAGCCCCGCGTGCGCGGACCTCGCCGAGAAGATCGCCGCGCACCTCGAGCAGACCCACCGCGCGCACTGACCCCGTCGTCACGACACCCAGCAGAGGAACAAGCGACATGGCCACCTACGGCTTCTGGAAGCTCGCGCAAGAGGACCCCTCGCACATCGCCGTCATCGAGCCCGATGGCCGCGCCATCTCGGCCGGCGAGCTGCTCGCGGCGACCAACCGGGTCGTGCACGGGCTGCGCGCGCTCGGCCTGCGGCACGGCGACACCATCGCCGCGATGATGACCAACGAGGCCGCGATGCTCGAGGTCTACCTCGGCGCGACGCAGGCGGGCCTCTACGTGACGCCGATCAACAGCCACCTCGCGCCCCCCGAGATCGCGTACATCGTCGAGGACTGCGGCGCGAAGGCGGTGTTCGCCTCGCCGCGCACCGAGGCCACGTGCGGCAAGGCGCTCGACGACCTCGGGTTCGCGCGCGAGGCGCGCTTCTCGACCGGCTCCTCGCCGGCGTTTCGGCGCTACGCCGAGCTCACCGCGGGGCAGCCCTCGACGCTGCCGGGCGACCGGCGCGCCGGGCTCCCCATGACGTACACCTCGGGCACGACGGGCAAGCCCAAGGGCGTGCGCCGCCCGCTGCCGCCCGCCGATCCGGAGACGGTCGCCGAGAATTTCGCGCTCTTCCTCATGCTCTTCGGCATCACGCCGAAGGACGCGGGCGTGCACCTCGTCGTCTCGCCCCTCTACCACACGGCGGTGCTCAACTTCGCGACCAACCACGTGCACCTCGGTCACACCGCGGTGCTCATGGACAAGTGGACGCCCGAGGGGACGCTCGAGCGGATCGCGAAGTACCGCGTGACGACGAGCCACATGGTGCCGACGCAGTTCAAGCGCCTGCTCTCGCTGCCCGAGGCGGTGCGATCGGGGGCCGACGTCTCGTCACTTCGCCACATGATCCACAGCGCCGCGCCGTGCCCGGTCGACGTGAAGCGACAGATGCTCGACTGGTGGGGCGATGTCATTTACGAGTATTACGCAGCGTCCGAGGGCGGCGGCACGCTCGCGACGCCGGCCGACTGGCGCGCGCACCCCGGCACGGTCGGCAAGGCCTGGCCGATCTCGACGCTCAAGATCGTGAAGGACGACGGCACCGACGCGGCCGTCGGCGAGGTGGGCACCGTCTACATGAGCATGGGCCAGCACAAATTCGAGTACCACAAGGACAAGAGCAAGACCGACGCGAGCTACAAGGGGGAGTTCTTCACCGTCGGCGACGCGGGCTACCTCGACGCCGAGGGCTTCCTCTTCCTGTGCGACCGCAAGGCCGACATGATCATCTCGGGCGGCGTGAACATCTACCCCGCCGAGATCGAGGCCACCCTCACCGGCCACCCGAAGGTGGCGGACGTCGCGGTGTTCGGCATCCCCGACGAGGACTGGGGCGAGCAGGTCAAGGCCGTCGTCGAGCTCGGCGAGGGCCTCGACGCGAGCGACGCGGTGCGCGACGAGCTGTTCGCGTACTGCCGCGAGCGGCTCGCCAGCTACAAGATCCCCAAGACGATCGACTTCGTCGCCACCCTGCCGCGCGATCCCAACGGTAAGCTGTACAAGCGCAAGCTCCGCGACCCGTACTGGGCGGGGCGCGACCGCGCGATCTGACGCCGCGCCGCGGCGGAGAGGCCCGCCCCGACGCATGCCGCTGCCCGTCTTCGAGATCGCCTGCGTCGCCGTCGTCGTGCTCACCCTCGCCGCGATGGCGCGCACGCGCGCGCCGCGCGATCTGGTGCTCGACTACGCGGCGCTCGCGGCGGCGGCCTTCGCGGGCGAGGACTCGTGCGTCGCGCTCTACCGCTTCTACGCCTACGCCGACGGCTGGCACGCGCGCCTGCACCACGTGCCGCTGCTGGTGCCGCTCATCTGGCCGCTCGTCATCCTGTCGGCGCGCGGCGTCACGGGCTCGCTCTGGCCCGCGGTCGGGCGCCTGCGCCCGCTGCTCGTCGGCGCGGTCGTCGCCTTCGACGCGTCGCTGGTCGAGGTCGTCGCGGTGCGGAGCGGCCTCTGGTCGTGGGCCGAGCCCGGGCACCTCGGCGTGCCCCTCATCGGCATCCTGGGCTGGGGCTACTTTGCCGCCGGGGCCGACTGGGCGCTCTCGCGCGGGTGGCGACTGCGTCGCGCAGCGCTGCTCGTCGTCGCGCCCGCGGTGGCGCACGCGCTCATCCTCGCCTCGTGGTGGGGGCTCTTTCGCTGGACGCTGCGCGGCGACTTCGGCGCCTGGTCGAGCGTCGGCATGGCGCTCGTCGGAGCGGCTGCCCTCGCGAGCGTCGTCGTCGCACGCGCGCGCGGCCACGCCATCGCCCCCTCCGTGGCGGGTCCGAGGATGATCGCCGCCGCGCTCTTCTTCGCGCTGCTGCTGACCACCGCGCCGGAGTCGGCGCCGCTCTGGGCGCACGTCGCCTCGGTCGCCGTGCCCTACCTCGCCGCGACCTCGCTCCGAGAAAGACGTTCGACAACGGCGGCGCTCAGAGAAAGACGTTCCACGGCAGCCCCGCTCTGAGCCACAGCGCGGTGCCCACGAGGTACACGACGAGCAGCGCGGAGCCGAGGTGGGTCGCGAAGATGCAGTCGCGCGGCGTGAGGCCGCGGCGCAGGCGCGGGCGGTAGAACGCGAGCTGGATCGCCGGCGCGGCGAGCATGAGCCCCTCGCGCGCGCCGATCGCGCGGGCGAGGAGCCCGGCGACGAGCACCAGCGACGAGAGGACGAGCAGCGCGTCGATGATCTGCCGCGCGCGCTCGGGGCCGTGCACCACGGGGTAGGTCGGCACGCCCTCGGCGCGGTCCCCCTCGAGATCGCGGAGATCGTAGAGGATCTCGTAGGTGAGCTCGAAGGGCACGAAGAAGACCGCGAGCGTCACGATCGCCGCCGCGCTCATCGTGCGCGGCCCGCCGCAGGCGAGCGGGTACGCGAAGCAGGTCAGCACGAAGAGGATCGACGAGCCGAAGTTCTTCCAGAAGTAGATCTCCTTCAGCCGGGAGAGCCCCCTTCGCGTCGGGACGATGCGGTAGTTGTAGGCGAGCCCCACGACCTGCACCGCGACGCGCAGCGGCGTGAGCGCGGGCCACGCCAGGTGCGTCGCGACGAACGACGCGGCGAGCAGTCCCACCGCGAGCAGCGTCACGAGCCGCGCGTGGCGCGCGACGAGGCCGGTGCCGCGGATGGCGTTCTTCAGGTCCTCCGCGACGTCCGTGACGCGGTTCATCAGGTTGACGATGAACCAGTCGAAGCCGACGACGAGCGCCAGCGCGAGGCCGTAGCGCCCCGTCATCAGCCAGCCGAACGTCACCGAGGCGCACATCGCGATGAGCACGATGTGAAGCCTCCCGAGCGCGACGGCGTCGGCGAGCCAGTCGCCCGTCGCGCTCGGTGTCTCCGGAGTGGCGCGGCCCTTCATCGACGCCGAACCTAGCGCGAGGGCAGGCGCGCGTCAGCGCGAAGCAGCCTCGCCCGTCAGGCGATGCCCTCTTCTTCGAGCGCCCGCTTCACCGCAGGGCGCGCGCGCATCCGATCCATGAACGCTGCGAGGTTCGGCCACGCGGCCAGATCGATGTCGAAGTGCGCCGCCCAGCGCGCGACCGTGAAGAGGTACGCGTCGGGCACCGTGAACGCGTCACCTGTCAGGTACGCCTTGCCCGCGAGCGCGGCGTCGATGAACGCGAGGCGGTCGCCGAGCGTCTTCTTCGCCGCCGCCTTGAGGTCGTCCGACAGCTTCGGGTTCCACAGCGGGCCGAAGCCCTTGTGCACCTCGCTCGAGATGAACGTGAGCCACTCGTTGACGCGCGCGCGCCCGAGCGTCCCGCCCGCCGGCGCGAGCTTCGCCTCGGGCCGGATGTCCGCGAGGTGCTGCAGGATCGCGACGCCCTCGGTGAGCGTCGCGCCGTCGTCGAGCACGAGCGCGGGCACGTAGCCCTTCGGGTTGATCGCGCGGAAGTCGCCGCCGTCGGCGGTCGTCTTCGCGCGCAGGTCGACCTTCTCGAGCGAGCAGTCGAAGCCCGCCTCGCAGAGCGCGATGTGGGAGGCGAGCGAACAGGCGCCGGGGCTGAAATAGAGCTTCATGCGGGGGGTGGTCTCCGGGTGCGAAGGGCAGCCGCAGGTATAGACCGACGCCCGCCCGCGTCCACCCGCTCAGCGCGCGGGCGCCGCGGGCCAGCCCTCGTGCTTGCGCACGGCGTCCGCGAGCGTCTTGGCGATGCGCGCGTGCCCGTCGACGTTGGGGTGGCACACGTCGCCCTCCATGCCTGGCTTGGCGAACCGTGACGGGGGCTCGCCGACGAAGGCGTCGGCGACGCGCACGGTGTCGAAGCCGATCGCGCGCGAGGTGGCGACCACCTTGTCGTAGAGGCGCGCGCAGGTCGGGTCGTCGAAGCGCTCGACGACGGGAAGGACGGCCACGAGCGTGTCGAAGCCGTGCACGCGGCCGAGGAGATCGAGCCGCTCCATGGCCTGGCGCACGATGAGGTCGAACGTGTAGCGCTCGTGGTAGGGGGCGAAGACGGCGCACACGCTCCCCTCCTCGGCTCGCGCCAGCATGGGCAGGAAGCGGAAGAGGAAGAAGCTGTTGCCGAGCCTGCGGTACGAGCCGTCCTGCACGGACGCCGAGGTCATCATGTACGCGAGCACGACCAGGTCGGGCTGGTACTGCAGGCCCACCTGCTCGAGCAGGCGCACCTGCTGCGTCGTGTTGTAGCCCTCGCACGAGACGTTGACGGTCTCGACGCGGCGCCCGTCGGGCGCGGCGCCCGCGAGATCGTGCTCGAGCTTGCGCACGAAGCGCTGCTCGAACGGCACCGAGGTGTCGTTGGCGATCGAGCCGGTGAGCACGGCGATGCGCAGCACGCCCGCCGGCTTGGGGATCGCGCGCTCGTCCTCGAGCAGCCCGAGGTGGTTGACCACGAGCTCGGGGCGGTCGATCTCGTGCGCCTCGGCGCCCGGGCGGTAGTGGTAGCGCAGCAGCGGGTCGGCGGTGCGCTCGACGCGCGAGGTCTGCCCGAGCTCGCGGTAGCGGACGCGCGCCTCGAGCAGCAGGGTCGCGAGCGCGACCACGATCGCCAGCGTGCGCACGACGCGGCGCAGCGGCCTCACCTGCACGAACGCGGTCAGCGCGAACGCGAGCACGAGCGCGAGCGCGAGCGGCCGGAAGGGGTCGGGCAGGTAGAAGTCCCTGTCGACGCCGTGCCACGCCCACGCCTCCACGGCCGCGACCAGGCCGAGCGCGACGAGCGCCGTCGTCGCGCCGAGGTGCAGTCGTCGCGGTGCCACCGCGTGCCTCAGCCTGGCCCGTACGCGATCACGTTGAGGCAGCGCGCGTCGTTGCTGCCGCGGTTCTCGTAGACGTGGCGCACGTCGGCGCGGAAGAAGAGCGCGTCGCCCGGCATCAAGTCGTGCACCTCGTCGAGCACCGTCACGCGGAGCGCGCCGGTGAGCACGACGACCGTCTCGGTCGTGCGCGCCGCGTGCGGCTCGCTCGTGAGCGTCCCGCGCGGGAGAAAGCGAAGCTCGTACACCTCGATGCCCGTCGAGGCTCCGGCGGGCGAGAGCAGGCGGCTCTCCATGCGGCCGTCGGGGCTGCGCAGCGCCGTCGCGTCCGACGCGCGCAGCAGGCGCGTGTGGCCCCCCTCCTCGGTGCCCAGCAGCACCTGGAAGGGCACCTCGAGGCCGACCGCGATCTTCCAGAGCACGGCGAGGGTGGGGTTGGTGCGGCACCCCTCGATCTGCGAGAGCGCGGCTCGGCTGACGCCGCTCGCCAGCGCCAGGTCGTCGAGCGACAGCGCGCGCTCCTTGCGAAGCTTGCGCAGGCTCTCGGCTACGCGACGCGCCAGCTGGGCCGCGCCCACGCCGTCCGGGGCCAACGCGTCCCCGGCGCGAGGACGCGGGCGCCGGGCCGGCTTGGTCGATTTCGTCTCCGCCGCGCGAGCCTTCGCCAAGAAACCCTCCATCGCGGCCGAGGCCCGGAGGGCTGCGGCGCGTCGCGATGCTTTCACGCGCCCCGGAGCGTCGCAAGGCGTCCGGCGCCCCGCGAGGCGATTTCCCGCCCACGAGACAGCTGTCTCGCCGTGGCGGGCGCTAGCCGGCCCACGGGAGACGCGAGCGGCCACGGCCGCGTCAGTTGTTCTGCGCGCCCTCGCAGATCCAGGCCTTGAGCGCCGTCAGCGTCGCAGCGGGGAGCGACGGCATCTTCGATCCGCAGCTGCTGCCCGTGACCACCTGGACGATCGAGCTGTTCGCCACGTCGCCCGGCACGACGAGATCGCCGCAGTTCGAGCCGTACGTCATGAGGAAGTTGTAGAGCCCCGAGGTGCCCGAGAAGTTGTGGTGGTGGGTGCCGCAGTTGCTGAACGAGCCGGCGATCGACGAGAGCGTGACCGTCGCGCCGCACCCGCCGGAGCCTCCGGCGCCTGCGGATCCCGCGCTGCCCCCCGAGCCTCCGCCGGCACCACCGGTGCCGCCCGCCGCGCAGTCTTGCAGGCAGTAGCCCGTGGACGCGCCCGGATCGCCCCAGCACGAGTAGCCCCCCTGGCAGTCGGATTGCTGCTGGCACATCGGCGCGCTCGACGGATACCCCGAGCTGCTGTTCGGATCGAAGCAGGCGTAGTCGCCCTGGCCGCTGCCGTCGGTGCAGGTGAGCGACGGATCGGCGCAGCCACCCGCCGTGCTGCCGCCCCCGGAGCCGCCATTGCCCGCGACGCCACCCGCTCCAGCGCTGCCCGCAGCGCCACCGTTGCCTCCGGTCGCGCCGCTCCCCGCGTGCCCGGCGCTCCCGCCGCTACCTCCCTTGCCCCCGGCACCGCCGCCGCCTGGGTCGAAGAGCCCGCCGCTCGAGGCGGCGCACGCGGCGAGGAAGAGAGAGAGGCCGAGGGCGAGGTGGTCGGTGCGCGGGTGGAGCATGGGGCTGCTTCGTATAGTCGCGAACCTCTCGAAAATCAGGCGGCTTCCGTCTGGGGCGGTATGCCCGCGCCACCCTGCCCCACTCACGGCACCAGCAGCACCTTGCCGACGTTCTTGCGATCGTGAAGGCGCGTGTGAGCGTCCGCCGCGCGATCGAAGGGGAACGTGGAGTCGATGGTCGGTCGCACCGCGCCCGTGTCGTACAGCGCGACGAGCTCGACCATGGTGGCGCGCAGCATGTCGAGCTCGCTCCAGAGGTGCCCCATGTTGACGCCGGCGACGCCGCGGTTGTCGTTCATCAGGCCGAGCGGCGTGAAGATCGGCACGCCGATCAGCTCGCGCAGCACGTGCAGCCAGCGGCGCTTCGCGCCGTTCGACGAGTTGGCGAGGCCGAATGCGACGAGGGTGCCGCCCGGCCGCAGGAGGCCATAGCCCGTCTTCCAGTCGTGCCCACCGAGCGCGTCGAGCACGAGATCGACGCCCTTGCCTCCCGTGCGCTCGCGCACGACGTCCTCGTACCGCTCGGAGTGGTAGTCGATGGGGTGGTCGCAGCCGGCCGAGCGCAGCGCGTCGTGCTTGGACGCCGACGCCGTGCCGAACACGGTGACGCCTGGCACCGTGCGGCAGAGCTGCAGCGTCGCGAGGCCGACGCCACCGGCGGCCATGTGCACCAGCACCGTCGAGCGGGGGCGAAGCTGCGCGGCGCGAAACAGCATGTGGTGCGCGGTGAGGTAGTTCACCGGCAGCGCCGCGCCGTGTTCGAAGCTCATTGCGTCGGGCATGCGCCACACCTGCGCCGCCGGCACCACGACGACGTCCGCGTGGCCTCCGAACCGCGTGAACGCCATGACCCGGTCCCCCTCGGCGAGGTCGGCGACGCCCGCGCCGACCTGGTCGATGACGCCCGAGACCTCGTAGCCGACGACGCACGGCGGCTTGGGCGCGTCGGGGTAGAGCCCCTGGCGCGCCGAGAGCTCGGCGAAATTGAGGCCGGCCATCTTCACGCGAACGCGAACCTCGCCCTCCTTCGCGGTCGGGTCGGGAGCTTCGCGGACCTCGAGCACCTCGGGGCCGCCGTGGCGGGTGATCCAGATCGCACGCATGGTGCGTGCAGGGTACGCGTCGCCGGGCGCCCGCGCGAGCGCGTCAGAGCCGTTCGAGGATCGTCACGTTCGCCTGGCCGCCCCCTTCGCACATCGTCTGCAGCCCGTAGCGACCGCCGGTGCGCTCGAGCTGGCCGAGCAGCGTCGTCATGAGCCGGGCGCCGGTGGCGCCGAGCGGGTGGCCGAGCGCGATGGCGCCGCCGTTGGGGTTGACGCGGGCCGGGTCCGCGCCCGTCTCCTTCGTCCACGCGAGCACGACCGAGGCGAACGCCTCGTTGATCTCGACCGCGTCGATGTCCGCGATGGAGAGGCCCGTCTTCTTCAGCGCGTGCGCCGTCGCCGGCATGGGCGCGGTGAGCATCCAGATCGGGTCGGCCCCCCGCACGCTCATGTGGTGCACCCGCGCGCGCGGCGTGAGTCCATGCTCCTTCAGCGCGCGCTCGGAGACGACGAGCAGCGCCGCCGCTGCGTCCGAGATCTGGCTCGCGACCGCCGCGGTGAGGCGCCCGCCCGGCTCGAGCGTGCGCAGACCCGCCATCTTCTCGAGCGACGTGTCGCGCCGGGGGCCTTCGTCGGCCTCGACGCCCGCGAGCGGCGCGAGCTCGCGCGCGAAGGCACCCGCCTCGATGGCGCGGACCGCGCGCGCGTGGCTCTCGAGCGCGAAGGCCTCCATCTCGGCGCGTGAGCAGCCCCACTTCTCGGCGATCATCTCCGCCGAGCGAAACTGCGACACCGCCGTCTTGCCGTAGCGCGCCTCCCAGCCGACCGAGCCGGCGAACGGCCCCTCGGCGAAGCCGTACTGCGCGCCGACGATCATCGCCGCGCTGATCGGGATCTGGCTCATGCTCTGCACGCCGCCGGCGACGACGACGTCCATCGTCCCGCTCATGACCGCCTGCGCGGCGAAGTGCAGCGCCTGCTGCGACGAGCCGCACTGGCGATCGATCGTCGTGCCGGGCACCTCGTCGGGCAATCCGGCCGCCAGCCAGCAGGTGCGCGCGATGTCGCCCGCCTGCGGGCCGATCGTATCGACGCAGCCGAAGATCACGTCGTCGACCGCAGCCGGATCGATCTTCGTTCGCTCGACGAGCGCGCGCAGCACGTGGGCGCCGAGGTCGGCGGGGTGCACGCGGCTCAGGCCGCCATTCTTGCGGCCGACGGGGGTGCGGACCGCGTCGACGATGTAGGCCTCGGGCATCAGCTTCTTCCTTCGTTGTGGTCGAGGATGAGCGCGGCGACGCGCGCGCGCTGCGTGGCCGCGTCGCCGTGGGCGCGCGCGAGCGCCCAGGTGCGCTTCATCCACAGGTGCAGGTCGTGCTCGAACGAGTAGCCGATGGCGCCGTGGCACTGGAGCGACGCGCGCGCGGCCCCCGTCGCGGCGTCGGACGCCACCGCCTTGGCCAGCGAGCAGGCGCGCGACGCGTCCGCGGCTCGCTCCGAGGTGCGCTGCGCCGCATACAGCACCGCGGGCCGCGCGAGCTCGAGCGCGACGTGCGCGCTCGCGAGGTGGTGCTTGACGGCCTGGAAGCTCCCGATCGGCTTGCCGAACTGCTCGCGCACCTTCGCGTAGTCGACCGCCATGTCGAGCATCGCGCGCCCGAGGCCGACCAGCTCCGCCGCCGCGCCGAGCGCGGCGCGGTCCCTCGCGCGGGCCGTGAGCTCGGCAGCGCGGTCGCCAGTCACCATGGGCGCCCACGTCGGCGGCGCGCACAGCTCGCCCAAGCGTCGTGCGCCGTCGACCGAGCGGCGCGCCTTCGTCGCGCCCGCCGCCGGCTCGAACCACTGCACGCCCTCGGTCGCGCGAGCCAGGACGACGACCGAGGCGCCGTGCAGGTTGGCCGCGACGCGCGCGTCGTCGAAGAGCACGGCCGCGGTGATCTCGCCCGCCACGATGCGCGCGAGCGGCGCGGCGGCCTCGGGCGTGCTCGACGCGGCGAGCAGCGGCGCGACGATCATCGCCGTCTCCAGCACGGGCTCGGGAAGCGCGAAGCGCCCCACCTGCTCGAGCACCACCACCATGTCGAGCTCGGAGAGCCCGAGCCCGCCGTGCTGCTCTGGCACCAGCATCGCCGGCACCCCGAGGTCGGCGAGCTGCGCCCACCGCTCGGCGGAGCCGACGTCGCTCGACCAGGCGGCGCGAACATCGGCGGGCGTGGCGTGCTTGCGCAGCACGTCGGCCACCGACTTCGCGAGCAGTCGCTGCTCGTCCGAGAGGGCGAAGCGCACGGGCTATTTCCTCGGCAGCCCGAGCACGCGCTCGGCCACGATGTTGCGCTGGATCTCGTTGGTTCCCGCGTAGATGGGGCCCGCGAGCGCGAACTCGAAGCCCTTCATCCACCCCGCCGCCTCGGCGTCGTCGTCGAGCTCCGCGCGCTCGCCGAGCAGGTCGAGCGCCGTCTCGTGCAGGCGCACGTCGAGCTCCGACCAGAAGATCTTGTTCACGCTCGACGCGGCTCCCAGCCCGCGACCGTCGCGGACGTCGGTGACGGTCTGGAGCGTGAAGATTCGGTACTGCTCCGCCTCGATCCACGCTCGCGCCACCGCGTCGCGCACGCGCGTATCGACCGGCGTGCCCTGCCCGTGGATCGAGCGGTAGAGCGCGACGAGGCGCTCGGCGGCCGCCGTGAAGCGCCCCGGGCTGCGCAGCGTGAGCCCGCGCTCCGAGCCCGTCGTCGCCATCGCGACGTCCCAGCCCTGGTGCACGCCCCCGATCACGTCGGCGTCCGGGACCCACACGTCGTCGAAGAAGACCTCGGCGAAGCCCTCGTCACCGTCGAGCCGACCGACGCCGCGCACGGTGACCCCCGGCGCCGAGAGCGGCACCATGAAATAGGTGAGCCCCTTGTGGCGCTCCGCGGCCGGGTCGGTGCGAAACAGGCCGAACACCCAGTCGCAGAACGCGCCGCGCGTGCACCACGTCTTCTGCCCGCTGAGGCGGAAGCCCCCGCCGGCCGCATCGCGCGTCGCGCGGCTGCGGATGCCCGCGAGATCGCTGCCCGCGCCCGGCTCGCTCCAGGCCTGCGCCCAGACGTCGTCGGCCGCGGCCATGCGCGGCAAGAGGCGGTCCTTCTGCTCGTCGGTGCCGAACTCGAAGAGCGTCGGCGCGAGCAGGAAGATGCCGTTCTGGGCGATGCGCTGCGGCGCGCCGGCGCGGTAGTACTCCTCCTCGAACATGAGCCACTCGACGAGGCTCGCGTCGCGGCCGCCGTACTTCTTCGGCCACGCCACGGCCGCGAAGCCGGCCGCGTGCAGCCGCTTCTCCCACGTTCGGTGCAGCGCGAAGCCCTCGCGCGTGTCGCCCGACGGCCAGGGCTCGCGCGGCACGTTCGCCTCGAGCCACGCGCGTGCCTCGGCGCGAAAGGCCTCCTCGGCCGCCGTGTACGCGAGATCCATGGCTACTTGAGCGACTTCGCCATGCTCTTGGCGTCCTGACCGGCGAGGTGGTCGGGCGACGAGAGCGCGTTGTGCGCGTGCGCGAGGTGGTGCAGCCCGTACGCCGCGTCCATCGCGTCGCGCAGGCCCATGCGATCCTCGGCCTGGTTGACCGCCTTCTTGGCGAGCGCGAGCCCGAAGCGCGGCATCTTCGCGATGCGCTCGGCCACCGCGAGCGTCTCGGCCTCGAGCGCGTCGCGCGGCACCACGCGGTTGACCATGCCGATCGCGTAGGCGCGCGCCGCGTCGAGCTTCTCGCCGAGAAACAGCATCTCCTTGGCCATGCGCGGGCTCATCGCGAACGGGTGGGCGAAGTACTCGACGCCCGGGATGCCCATCTTCACGACCGGGTCGGCGAAGAAGGCGTCGTCGGCCGCGACGATGAGGTCGCAGGCCCACGCGAGCATGAGCCCACCGGCCACGCAGGCGCCCTGCACCATCGCGATCGTGGGCTTCGGCAGGTCGCGCCACCGCCGGCACATGCCGAGGTAGAGCTCCTGCTCGCGCACGAACGTCGCCTCGGCGAGCTCGCGCCCCTCGTGCTCGTACCAGCTCGTCGCGACGCGCGGGAACGACCTGTGGATGTCGCGCCCGGGCGTGCCGATGTCGTGGCCCGCCGAGAAGTGCGGCCCGCTGCCGGCGAGCACGATGACCTTCACGGCGTCGTCCTGCACGGCGCGCGTGAACGCAGCCTCGAGCGCGTAGGTCATGCGCGCGTTCTGCGCGTTGCGGTACTGCGGTCGGTGCATCGTGACGATCGCGACCGCGTCGCGCGTCTCGTACAGGACGACGTCGTCGTCGGGCTCGGTCGCGTCGCTCATCGTTCGAGGCTCCTGAGGTGGGCGAGCGTCTGCTCGGCCTCCCGCATGATGCGCGCCATCAGGTCGGCGACGGAAGGCAGCTCGTCGATGACGCCGACCACCTGCCCGGTGGGCAGGATGCCGACGTCGGGGCGCCCCTCGACCATCGTGGCCCGCGTGAGCATGGGGGCGCTCGCCGCCATGGTCATCTGCGCGAAGGTCAGGTCCCCCTTCGCGCGCATCGCGAACCCCTCGCGCATCAGGTCGATGAACGACGCGCCCGTGATCGCGCGAAACTGCCACGCGTAGCGGACCGCGCGCACGAGCGCGGCGAGCTTGCCCGCCCGCTCGAACGCGTCGACCAGCTCGGTGCGGATGACCCGCTGCGGGTTGCCGTCGATCGCGCGCGTGACGACGGTGCCCGTCACGGGCGTGGCGAGGTAGGTCGCCTTGATGGCGTCCGGCACGGTGCTCTCCTGCGTCAGCAGGAAGCGCGTGCCCATCGCGACGCCCGCCGCGCCCCACGCGAGCGCCGCGACGAGGCCGCGCCCATCGAAGAAGCCGCCCGCCGCGACGACGGGGATCGAGCCGACGGCGTCGACGACCTGGGGCACCAGCAGCGAGGTGGGGACTGCGCCGGTGTGACCGCCCCCCTCGTGGCCCTGCGCGATGACGGCGTCGACGCCCCACTCGGCCACCTTCTCCGCGTGGCGCCGCGCGCCCACCGTCGGCATGGTGAGGACGCCGTGGTCCTTGAGCTTGCGCACGACGTCCTTGCCGGGCGCCTGCGCGAAGCTCGCGACCTTGACCTTCTCGCGCACGAGCAGCTCGACGCGCCGCCCCATGTCCGCCTGGTCGGCGCGGAGGTTGACGCCGAACGGCTTGTCGGTGCGCGATTTGACCTGGGCGATCGCCTGCTCGAGCTGCTCGAACGTCATCGTGGCCGACGCGAGGATCCCGAGCCCACCCGCGGAGCTCGTGGCCGCCGTCAGGCGCGCGCCGGCGACCCAGCCCATGCCCGTCTGCACGACGGGGTGCTCGATGCCGAACAGCTCGCAGAGCGGGGTGCGCAGGCTCATTTCGTCGCGAGCTCGCGCTTGCCGAGCCCCTTGGGATCGATCACCTCGCGCAACAGGCGAAGCTCCTCGTCGGTCGGCGCGCGCGTGGTCGGCACGCTCGCGGGGATCGTCAGCTCGAAGCCGGTGGCCTTCACCACGTCATCTACGCCGACGCCCGGGTGCACGCTGCGCAGCCGCATCGCGCCGTCGGGGGTCTCGAAGTCGAGGACGGCGAGGTTGGTCACGACGCGACGCAGCGCGTGGAAGCGCGTGGCCGCGGGACCGGCGGCGCGCGCGCGATCGTGGCCGACGCCCGTGACGACGTCGACCTTCGCCACGAACGAGCGCGTCGAGTGCTGCGGGATCCAGTAGCTCGTCGGGTGGCACACGGTGTTGCCCGGCGCGCCCCGCATGCCGAGCAGCTGGGCCTTCGGCCGCTCGAGCGGCCCGATGCAGGCGATGTTCTGGTTGCCGTAGCGGTCGATCTGCGTCGCGCCCATCATGACGTGGCGGCGACCGTGCCAGACGAGATCGAAGATGGCCCGGTAGGGCATCCAGCCCTCGACGACCTTCGGCGCGTCGTCGACGCCGACCGGCATCACGTTGGCGACCAGGCTCGCGACGCCGTCGGTCAGCAGGAGGTCGGGGGAGAAGGTGGCCTTCGCGAGGCGCGCGCCGATGGAGGGCACGACGCCGATGGGGCTCGCCAGGATCTCGCCGTCGCCGCGGAAGGCCTCCGCGCACGCGACCGCGCACAGCTCGTCGAGGGTGTGGTCGCTCATCGCTCGTCGACCGCCTTCAGGTAGTCCGCGTGGGTGGGCGCGTCGAGGTAGCGCGCCTTGAACGCCGCGAAGGCCGCGGGGTCGCCCGCGGTCGCCGCGTAGATGCGCTGGAACGCCTCGTCGCGCCCGTAGTCCGGGTCGCACGACGTGAAGTGCGCGCCGCGCTTCGCCTCGACGACGCCGTCGACCATCGCGCGGTGGATGCGCTGGGTCTGCAAGGGCCCGTGCTTCGGGAAGTCGGCGGTCTCGACGAGCTGCTCGCACGACACGAAGCGCTTCTTCGCCGCCATGCAGAAGAGGTCGTCGAAGAAGGGGTCCGGGCCGAGCAACTGGCCATTGCCCGCCGCGTCGGCGCGGTGGACGTGCACCAGCGCGACGTCGAGCGGCAGCGCGGGCACGGCCACCAGCTCCTCACCGTCGTCGTACGGCGAGCGCACGGTCTTCAGCCCCGGCATGCTGCGAAACACGTCCGACCCGAGCCCGGCGCGCGTGGGCAGGAAGGGGAGCCGCAGCGACGCGGCGTAGAGCCCCCACTGGAGCATTCCCTCGTCCATCTCGACCGCCTCGATGGCGCCGGCCTGCCGCGCGAGGCGGAAGTGCGGCTCGAGCGGGATGGAGTCGAGCGACACGAAGCCGTAGACGGCCTTGCGCACCTTGCCGAGCGCGCACAGCAGGCCGATGTCGGGCCCGCCGTACGCGACGATGGTCAGGTCGCGCAGGCTCGAGCGCGCAATGGCGCGCACGAGCGACATGGGCTTGCGGCGCGAGCCCCAGCCCCCGATGCCGATGGTCATTCCGTCGGTGAGCTCGGCGACGACGTCGTCCTCTGTGATGCGCTTGTCGGCCATGGTGCCCACGGGTGCGCGCGCGCGGCGCGACTACTTGGTGAACGTCGCGTCGCGCTTCGCGACGAACGCGTCGCGCGCCTCGTCCGCGACGCCTGCGAGGTTGAGCTCGAACGTGAAGCCTTGCTCGTAGCGGTAGCTCTTCTTCACGTCGACCGGATCGATGCCGTTGAGCGCCTGCTTGGCGGCGCGCATGACCATCGGGCTCTTCTTGGCGATGGCCGCGGCGACCGCGAGGGCCGCGTCTCGCAGCTCGCCCTTGGGCACGACGCGGTACACGGACCCGAAGCGGTGCAGCTCGTCGGCGGTCGCCCGCTCGGCGAGGTAGACCATCGCGCGCATCTTGTGCTGCGGCACCAGGCGCGCGAGGTGCGTGGCCGCGCCGAGCGCGCCGCGATCGACCTCGGGCAGCCCGAACGTCGCGTCGTCGGAGGCGACGATGACGTCGGCATTGCCCACCAGACCGATGCCGCCGCCGAGGCAGAAGCCCTGCACGGCGGCGATGACGGGCACCTCGCAGTCGTAGATGGCCGCGAACGCCGCGAAGCAGCCCTTGTTGGCGCCGACGAGCGCCTCGAAGCCGGTCGTGGCCTGCATCTCCTTGATGTCGACCCCGGCGTTGAAGCCGCGCCCCTCGGCCCGGAGCACCAGGGCGCGCACGGCCGGGTCGGCCCCCGCGTCGCGCACGAGGCGCGCCAGCTCGAACCAGCCGGCCACGGTGAGGGCATTGACCGGCGGGCAGTCGACGACGACCTCGGCGATGCCGTCGGTGACGGTGAGCGTGATGGCCATTGGAGCCTGCGGACTGAAACATGTTTCAGCCGATCCGGCAAGGCGGTCCCAAGCCCCCCGAGCAGGCGCGGCGGGCGCTCCCGCGTCCAGGCTCCCGCGCGCTGCACGCTTGTGGCACCCTGCGCGGCCATGACACCCGACGCGCTCGATTTCACAGGCCAGACGGTGCTCGTGACCGGAGGCGCGCGCGGCGTGGGCAGGGGCATCGCCGCGCGCTTCCTCGAGCGTGGGGCCGACGTCGTCGTCTGCGCCCGCCACCCCCCCGACACGCCCATCGCGGCGGCCGGGCGCGAGGCGCGGTACGTCGAGGCCGACGTGCGCGACGTCGAGGCGTGCAAGGCCCTCGTCACGACCGTCACCGAGCGCTTCGGGCGCCTCGACGTGCTCGTCAACAACGCCGGCGGGTCCCCCTTCGCGCTCAGCGCGACGGCCTCGCCGCGCTTCTCGGCGTCCATCATCGCGCTCAACCTCACCGCGCCGCTCCAGCTCGCGCAGCTCGCCAACGCGGTGATGCAGGAGCAGCCCGACGGCGGGTCCATCGTCAACGTCGCCAGCGTCAGCGGCACCCGCCCGTCGCCGGGCACCGCCGCCTACGGCGCGGCCAAGGCCGGCCTGCTCAACCTCACCCAGACGCTCGCGGTCGAGTGGGCCCCGAAGGTGCGCGTCAACGCCGTCACCGCGGGCCTCGTGAAGACGGAGCAGTCGCACCTGCACTACGGCGACGAGGCGGGCCTCGCGGCGGTCGCGCGGACGGTGCCGCTCGGCCGCCTGGCCGAGCCCGGTGACATCGCCGACGTCTGCCTCTTCCTCGCCTCGCCCCTCGCGAGCTACGTCACCGGCGCGAGCGTCCTCGCGCACGGCGGCGGCGAGCGCCCAGCCTTCCTCGGCGCCGCCAACGCGCAGGAGGTGGCGCGATGAGCGGCCGCGCGGCCTGGCTCGCCCTGCTCGGGGCGCTGGCCGGTTGCTCGTCGTCCGACGCCGAGCCGCCCGCCTCGAGCGCCGACGCGGGGGACGCGGGCACCGACGACGCTGCCGAGGGGGGCGACGCGGCCCCGTGCAGCTACTTCCGCGCCGGGGTCGACGACGTCGCGCCGGCGCCGGTGCACACGCCGCGCTGGGCGTTCGAGCCCTGGATCTCGAAGGACATCTCCGACGGCGACGACACGCGCGCGTTCGTCGAGGGGTTTCGCTCGCGCGACATCCCGGTCGGCGCCGTCGTGCTCGATAGCCCTTGGGAGACCAACTACAACACGTTCGTCCCCGACCCCGTGCGCTACGCCGACTTCGGCGGCCTGGTGGGCGAGCTGCGCGCCAAGGACGTGCGCGTCGTCGTGTGGATGACGCAGATGGTCAACGTCTTCTCGCTCGACCTCGAGCCGGGCGCGGGCACCTACGCAGGCGGCGCGCCCAACTACGACGAGGGCAAGGCGTGCGGCTTCTTCGTCGACGACGCCGCGCTCTACTCCTGGTGGAAGGGGCGCGGCAGCGGCGTCGACTTCTTCTCGCGCGAGGCCTCCGCCTGGTGGCACCGCCAGCAGGACCCGCTCTTCGCGCTCGGCGTCTCGGGCTTCAAGCTCGACTTCGGCGACTCGTACGTGACGAGCGACCCGGTCGCGACCTCCGCGGGGCCCAAGCCGCACCAGGCCTACTCCGAGGCCTACTACGCCGACTACTACGCCTACGGCACCGCGCAGCACGCCGCCGGCGACTTCGTCACGATGGTGCGGCCGTGGGACGAGTCCTACCAGTTCGCGGGGCGATTCTTCGCGCGCCCCGAGCACGCCCCGGTGGCGTGGGTCGGCGACAACCGCCGCGACTGGGTGGGCCTCGCCGACGCGCTCGACGAGATGTTCCGCTCGGCGCGCGCGGGCTACGCGGTGGTCGGCTCCGACGTCGGCGGCTACCTCGACCGCGACGACAAGAACCTCCTGTCGGCCACCATCCCGTTCAGCACGAACGTGTTCGCGCGCTGGACGGCGGTCGGCGCGCTCTCGCCGTTCATGCAGCTTCACGGCCGCGCCAACATCACCCCCTGGACGGTGCCCGACTCGGTCGACCAGACGGTGGCGCTCTACCGCTACTGGGCGAAGCTGCACCACGCGATGGTGCCCTTCTGGTCCTCGCTCGCCGAGGAGATGCGCGCGGGCCACGGCCCGGCGATGGACCCCATCGGCGACGAGGCCTCCTGGGCCGGCGACTACCGCTACGCGATCGGGCGCGCGCTGCTCGTCGCGCCGCTGCTCGACGACACCGGGGCGCGCGACGTGCCGCTGCCCGCCGGCGACCGCTGGTTCGACTGGTGGAGCCCGGCCGCCGACGCGGTGGCGGGGGGAACGACGCTCACGGGCTACGATGCGACCGACCGCGCGCGCGTGCCGCTCTTCGTGCGCGAGGGGGCGATCGTCCCGCTCGCCGTCGAGGACGACGCCGTCGGGCTCGGCACCGCCGCGTCGGCCGGCGCGCTCACCGTGCTCGCGTGGCCCGGGCCCGCGGCCACGAGCTTCACGCTCCACGAGGCCGACGGCTCGACCACCCTGCTCGGCGCGCGCCGCTCGGGAGGCGACGCCATCGTGTCCATCGACCGCGCGCTCGCGACGACGCTCTGGCGCGTGCGCGTGGACGCGAAGCCCACGGCCGCCACGCTCGACGGGCAGGCGCTCGTCGAGCGCGCCACCGCGTCCGCCTTCGACGCCGCCACCAGCGGCTGGCGCTGGGACGCCGCGACCAAGTCCGTCTGGGCGAAGCTCGCGCCGGGCGCGCAGGGGGGCTCGGTCACGCTCGCGGGCGCGGTCACGCGCTGACCGGCACCGGGCGCAGCTACAGCGTCTGCAGGCCGCGCGGCGGCGCCGCGTTGACGAGCACGCCGGCGCGGCACCGGAGATCGACCGGCGTGAAGGTCTTGCCGGCCTTGTGCGCCGTCAGGCGGTAGTCGCCCGGCGCCACGTCGAGGAAGAGCACGCCGCCATCGACCGTCGTCTCGGTGAGCGCCCGGTCGGGCAGGATCATCCCGCCCGCGTAGTAGGCGAAGTAGACGGGGCCGCTCGCGGCCGGCACCGGCGGATCGATCGAGACCGTGACGCCGGGCTCCCCCACGGCGTCGCCGCCGTAGGGCGTCGTGCCCGCGGCCGACACCGTGGTCGCGATCTGGCAGCGCGTCGGGTCGGCCTCGACCTTCACCACGCTCGCGAGCGCCGCGAACACCGCGTCGGGCGGCACCTGGAAGCCGACGCGGTCGAGCCCGGCGGGGCCGACGAGCAGCGTGGCGGTCTGCGTGGTGTGGAAGCCCTGCTTCGTGAGCGTGAAGCTGTAGGCCGCGCCGCTCGGCACCCGCAGGGCGAACGTCCCGTCGGCCTGCACGGTGGTCGTGCTCGACGGCAGCTCGGTCGCGGCGATGGTGGCACCCGTCACGTCCTCGGTGCCGGTGGGGGAGAAGAAGACGAACGCCTTGCCCGTCACGTCGACGAGCGGCCCCGGCGCCGCCTCGACGGCGACCTCCGCGCCTGCGTCGGGCGCGGCGGCAGCCTCGGGGCCTGCGTCGGACGACGAGCAGCCGAGGGCGAGCGGGAGCGCGGCGAGCCAGCGGGAGCGGAGGCGCATGCCCCCCAGCGTAGCGCGGTCCGCGGCGTTACTTCTTCTTCTGCGACGCCTTGGCGAGCAGATCGCCCAGCGTGCCGAAGCTGCGCGTGGGCAGCGGCTTCTTCGGGTCGCCCCCCTTGGTGAACGTCTCGTACGCCTTGCGCTCGTCGTCGTCGGCGAGCGCCGTGACCGACAGACGGATGCGCCCGCGCTCGTCGATCGCGACGACCTTCGCCTCGATCTCGGCGCCCTTGGGGTAGAGCTTGTGGAGATCGGCGTTGCGCGGCACGCCCAGCTCGGTGGTCGGCACGAGCCCGCGCTGCGGCCTCGGCGTGGCCGGGCCCCACTGCACGAAGATGCCGTAGCGCTCGACCTCGACGACGTTGCCCTTGATGCGCGCGCCGACCGCGATGGAGGCCCCCGCAGCGGGCGCGACGCTGGCCACGGCCCCCGTCGCCATGTCGCGAACCACCAGCGGCACCAGGCGCGTGGCGCCAGGACGGCCCCCGACCTCGGCCACCCGCGCGCGCAGGCGCGAGCCGACCTTGACCGTCAGCTCGCCGCTCTCGGAGGTGAGGTCCTTCGACTCGATGAAGCCCTGCTCCTTCTCGTCGAGGTCGACGAAGACGGCGTCCTTGCCGATCTGCGCGACCACGACGTCGAGCTCGTCGCCGACGCCCTTGCTGCGCGCGCGCGACGCGCTGGGGCGGGTGGCCTCGAAGAGCGCTGCGAACGAGTCTCCCTGCGGTTTCGGGTCGGACATGCTGGCGCGGGGTCTAGCGCAACCGGCGGCTCTCCGCGAGGGGCACGCCCCTCAACGCGGCGCGCACGCAGCCCCGCGCGGGCCCTCGACGCAGCGAGCGGCCACGCGCGCGCAGTCGTGGACGCTCACCTTGCCGTCGCGATCGCAGCCGAGCTTCACGTCGCCGTCGCAGCGGTCGAGCCCTCGCGCGTCGCACGCCACCGGGGCGCGGTCGGTGCAGCCCGTCCTCGAGCGCTCGTCGCACGAGGCGAGGGCGCGGGCGCAATCGCGGGACAAACTCCGCCCCTCGACCGCGAAGCGCGCGACCGAGCCCTCGCAGCGGATCTCGGGCACGCGCTCGTCGTCCCACCCGCAGCCGGTCTCGCTGCACACGATGAACGCGGTGCGCTCGGTCACGGCCGCGCGCACGCCGTCGCAGCCCGCGGGCGCGCGCTCGATCGCGTCGACGAGGAACGCGGGGGCCTCGTTGGTGTCGGCGACGGGGACCGCGCGCTCCTCGAACCACTGCACGATGCGCGGGCACGCCAGCGCCGCGAGGCGCGCGTCGCCGTGGAAGCGCCCCTCGTCGAGCGACCAGGCGGCGAGGGTGTCGGGCACGCACGCGGCGAGTCGCTCGCACGCGCGCGCGAGCCGGTCGGCGGCGAGGGGCGAGCGCGGGGGCTGCACGCCGGCCTCGCGCGCGGTGACGTCCACGCGACCGTCGGGTCGGATGCCGTAGGGGGGCGGACGCGGCGCGGGCGCGAGGGAGACCGGCGGCGGAGCAGACGTCGCAGGCTGCGCAGACGGCGAGCCGACCACCCCCGCTGCGCCCGCACGCGTTCGCGGCGAGCAGCCGAGCGCGGCGACGACGAGCCCGCAGACGAGCGGCCAACTCGAGCGCATCTCTCCTTCTACCGCAATCCCGGCGAGAGCCCGCGCACGGACACGCGCGCGCGCCGGTGCTACGTTCGAAGCCGGTGAAGCGCCTCGCCTTCGTCATCCCCGTCCTGCTCGTCGGCTGCGCCGCGCACCCGCCTGCGGGCTGGGCGCAAGGCGGCGTCGGCCTCGGCCTCCCGCACGCGCGCTGGGACCGCGGCGACGCGACGGTCGATCTCTTGCCCGACGGTCGCGTGCTGATCGCCGGCGAGCACCTGTACTCGCTCGACGCCGCCGGGCGCGTCTACGGCCCCGAGGGGGAGCCCTTCGCGCTGCTCGGCCCCGAGGGTCAGCTCGTCGGCCGCGACGATCAGGCGCTCGGCGTGGTCGGCGTGCGCAACGCGTCCGCGCCCGGCGCCCACACCGCCTGGCTCACCGTCGGCGAGCGCGGCGAGGTGATCCGCTACGACGACGAGGGGGAGCGCCACAGCGACGGCGTCTGGTACGGCTGCGGCGCCGCGCTCCCCACCTGCACGCTCGCGACACACCTCGTCGTACTCAACGAGGTCCGGCGGCGACCCCACGTCGGGTTCGGCTTCGGCGTGGGCATCGGCATCGGCCGCTGAGCGCGCCGCGCGAGGCTCGGCTCAGGCCTGGACCGCGACGCGCACGTCCGCGCCCACCGCCGTGCCGCCGTGCACGGTGATGTCGCCGTTCGACGCGATCTCGACGGCGAAGTGCGCGAGGTTGGCCTTCGCGGGCCCGCGCGTGACGTTGCCGTTCGCGTCGAAGGCCGCGCCGTGGCACGGGCAAGCGAGCGAGCCCCCCGAGACCACCACCGTGCAACCCTCGTGGGTGCACGTGTCGGTCATGGCGTACACGCCCGCCGCGTCGCGCCCCACGATGCACGGCGCTCCCCCGACGCCGCGCAGCGCCCCGACCGCGAGCGTGCCGACGTTGCCCGCGGCGACGTCGCCGAAAGAGGCGGGGGCGGCATCGGCTGGCTGGCCGCAGCCCGGCACCGCGGCGGCGGCAGCCCCGACGGCGAGGCAGCGAAGGAAGACACGTCGCGTGGGCGCTTGGTTCATGGAAGGAAGTCCTCGCGCGGCGCGAGCGAGCGTCGCCGCCGTCAGGGAGTACCCGTCTCGGCTCAGGGCAGGCCGTCGAGCGTCTCGCCCGTCGCCTCGAGCGCGAACGTCGCGTCGAAGCCTCCCCACGCGAACGGGGCACCCGTCCACGCCACCGAGGCAGAAGATCGCGCGTGGCTCAGGTCGGGCATGCGGGTCCAGACGCCGAGCGTGGCGTCGAAGCGCGCCGTCGCCGCAAGCACCTCGCCGGTGCTGCTCTCGCCGCCGATGACCCACAGCTTGCCGTCGGCGACCAGCGCCGACGCGCCGAACCCGAAGAAGACGCCGACGTGATCGGCCGCGCCGCCGAACGCGGTCCACGCGTCGGTCGCCGGGTCGTACACCGCGCCGTCGTCGTGGTCGTCGAGCAGGTCCCCCTCGCCGCCCCACACGATCATGACGTGGCGCGTGGCGTCCCAGAACGCCTGGTGCTTCTTGCGACCGCCGGTGGGCGACGCCGCGATGGGCGCCCAGCCGTCGGTGGCCGGGTCGTAGCGCGCGCCGGTCGCCTGCGCGGCGTGTCCGTCGCTGCCGCCCCAGACGTAGACGACGCCCGTCGCCGGGTCGGCGACGAGCGTGGCGTCGGTGCGCCCGCCGATGGGCGAGGGGGCGATGCTGCTCCAGGTGTCGCCAACCGGGTCGTAGCTGGCGCCGCTGTCGGCCACGCCGGGCACGCCCGCGACCTTGCCCCCCCAGACGACGAAGCGCGTGCCCGTCCACGCCGCGGCGTGCTGCACGCGCGCGCCTGGCCCAGGGAATTTCGCGGCGCGCCACGCGTCGGCGACTGGATCGTAGAGCGCGCCATCGCCCAGCGGCCCGAGGTCGCCCACGCCACCGAAGACGATCATCTCGCTGCCCGTCCACGCCGCAAGCTGACCGTTGCGCGCCTTGACGAAGGGGCGCGTCGCGAGGTCGCTTCCGTCGGGCGTCGCCATCGCGGCCCACGCATGCGTCGTCGGGTTCCAGCGCGCGCCACGCTGCGAGAAGCCCGTGGCGTCCTGTCCGCCCCAGACGAGCACCTCGGTGCCGGTGAACACGGTGGACGCGAACGCGCGCTCGGCGAGCGTGGTCGGCGGGGCGGGCGTGTCGTGCCACGCGGGAGCGTCGGCGCAGGTGCCCGCGACGCCGAAATGGCAGGTCGCGTCGCACACCGAGAGCCGGTAGCTCCCCGCCGAGCAGCCCGCGGCCTCGAGGTGCCAGCTCCCGGGGTCGCAGTCGCGCGAGGCCTCGCACGCGCCGAGCACCCAGGTGCACGTGACCGGGTCGCAGAACGACACGCGCGTGCCGCAGTGGCCGCAGCCCTCGGTCTTCTGCTCGCAAGGCGTGCACGCGCCGCTGCACGCCCCCGGCGAGGCCACGCCCGCGTCGA
>CAITLX010000043.1 GCA_903893335.1 uncultured delta proteobacterium
GAGATCGTTCGCGAGCGCCAGCGCCGCGAGCAGGAGCTGCTGCGGCCCCGACGCCCGACCGCGCGGGTCGACCTCGCCGAGCTTCGCGTCGATCGACGAAGCGAGGCGCTTGAGCTCCCCATCGGACGCGGAGGTGACCACGCGGTAGGTTTGCCCACCGACGCGAAGCTGCACCGTCCGCCGCTCCATGGCCGTGGACGTTAGCGCCGCGAGGCGCGCAGTCCAAGAGCGAACTGCGCCGCGCTCGATCAGTGGGCGTGAACGCCCTCGAACGCGATGAGCCAAGGCAGCGCGAGCAGCGTGAGATCGACCTGCGCGGCGGCGATCCAGGTGACATCGCGCGTGTCGCCGAGGCCGACGCGAGCCTGCAAGAGCAGTCCTCCAGACAATCCGTAATACGAGTGATAGTTGAAACCGCGGGAACCCCAGAAGAGGGACCCGGCGACGCCGGGAGACCACGCGCCACCCGAATGCGCGGCGTAGGGGCCCGCACCGAGGACGATCGGTAGGTACGCGTGTAACGGCACGAGCAGCTCGGCCCCTGCGCCGACCTGCAAGTCGTGAAACGCGCTCGCCGTGAGCACCTCGACGTAGGGGCCGGCGCCGAACGCGAGATCGCGGTCGCGCCCGAAGAGCACGTCGCCTCGGGCGCCGAGGGTGAAATGCCGGGGGCCCCACAGGTCGTCGCGGTCACCGACCGCAGACAACCCAGCCACCGCGGCGGTGGAGACCTGCGGCTTGGCGTGCGCGGGGGCGGCGACGAGCCCGAACGCGACGCCCGCGCAGGCGATGGCGCGGCGCACGCGTGGCCTCAGTTCGGCTGGCAGAGGCCCCAGTCCGATTCCGGCGTGGTGAGCAGGCAGTAGCGGCAATCCACGGGCGAATCGACCCCGGCCGGCGTGCAGGCCGGCACGGGCACGTCGGGAACCGTCCCCTGATCGGAGGAGAGGGCGCAGCGATACGACGGCAGCGCCGTGAGGTCGGCAGCCGCAGCAGGGAAGTTCAGCAGACAATTCCAGCACACGTCGATGGGATAGAGGAACTCGGCCGACTCGACCGCGGTGCCGCCCGTCGAGGTGCCGAAGACCTTCACGTGGGCGTTGACCCGCTTGATGACGCCCGTCCCCTGAAGCTGGGCGGCGAGCACCTGTGCGGCGTGGTAGTCGATCAAATCGACGCCGGCGGGGCTGCACGACGGCGTGCCGGCGTTCGCCGACACGAACGACGCCACGGGCACGCTGAAGGGCTGCACGATCTCGTTGTTGCCCGCGTCGGTGAGCCGCACCTCGGCCCCCTCGAGGTTGACGAACGACGACTCGGCGGCTGCCTTGGCCTTGCTCTGGCGCTCGAGCAGCTGGTTGAAGACTGCGAGCGCAGCCGGGTAATGGTTGGCGTAGCGCACGTCGAGGTAGCCGTGGTCGCGGAAGGTGATCCCCCCCCCGGTGCAGGTCATCGTGCAAGCTCCCTCGCCGAGGCCGGACTTGTCGAGGACGGCGGCGATGTAGATCGACTCGCGGTTCTCCGCGCACGCGAGGCCGCTTGCGATGGACGGGGCGACGAACAGGGCGGCGAGGCTGAGTTGGCGAAGGGCTCGGATCATGTCGTTCTCCCCGGGGGACGAAGCTCGCTCGAAGCGTACCGGTCCACCGGAGCGAACGCCAAGTTCGCGGCGATCAACCGACGCCGAGGTGGCGCGCCAGCGTGGCCAGGGGCAGCTTGACCCGCTCGACGTGGCCAGGCTCGCGCACCACGACGAAGCCGACCTCGGCGCCGTCGCGCTTCTTGTCGAGGCCGACCAGCGGGAGCGCCGCGGCGAGGGGCTCCGCGTCGAGCCGGGTCGGCAGCCCGAGGCGCTCGAGCACGCCCGCGATGTCGGCCTCGAGCGCGGCAGGGGTCAGGCCGAGCGCGCGCCCGACGCGGGCGGTGGCCACGAGGCCGAGCGCGACCCCCTCGCCGTGCAGCAGGCGGGCGAAGCCCCCGTGGGCCTCGAGCGCGTGGCCGATGGTGTGGCCGAGGTTGAGGTGGGCGCGCTCGCCCGCCTCGCGCTCGTCGCGGCCGACGACGCCGGCCTTCACGCGCACCGACGAGCCGACGGCCCGCGCCACCGCGGCCACGTCGCGATCGCGCAGGCGCTCGGCGCCGCCGTCGGCGCAGAGCGACGCGAAGAGCGCCGCGTCACCGATGAGCGCGCTCTTGACCACCTCGGCGAGGCCGCTGCGAAACGCGCGATCGGTCTCGGTGCGGGTCAGGCTGGGGTCGATGAGCACGCGCGAGGGCTGATGGAAGGCGCCGACGGCGTTCTTGGCGGCGCCGAGGTCGACGGCGGTCTTGCCCCCGACCGACGCGTCGACCATCGCGAGCAGCGTCGTCGGTACGGCGACCCAGCGCACGCCTCGCAGCGCGAGCGCAGCGGCGAGCCCGGCGACGTCGCTGAGCACGCCGCCGCCGACGGCGACGACGACGGCGCGCCGATCGATGGGCGCGAAGACGGCTGCCTCGAGGATGCGCTCGACCGACGCGAGCGTCTTGTGCGCCTCGCCCGTGGGCAACACGACGCGCACCAAGGCCGGGTCGGCCTGCGCGAGTGCGGGCCCGACGGCGGCGTCGAGCAGCGGAGCGACGACCTCGTCGGTGACGTGCACGACGCGCGTGGGCGCGAGGTCGGCGAGAGCGGCGCCGAGCCGCTCGCCCACCGTGCCCGGCCCGACGAGCTCGACCGTGTAGGTGCGCTCGCCGAGCGGGACGGCGACGAGATCGCGCGTGGCGACGTCGAGCACGCGCGCCGCCGCGGCCTCCACCCCGAGCGCGGCGGTGTCGACCGACGCGTGGACTTCGGCGTAGGCCACGGCGCGCGCCTGACCGAGCTCGCGCAGCCGCGCCGCGAGCGCGCCTATCGAGCCCGCGTCGGCGAGCAGCGGACGCGAGGTGTCGCGCGCGAGGCGAGCGGCGAGCGCCTCGGCGGGTGCGACCAGCGCGACGACGGTGGCGGCCTCGAGCGCGCGCAGGCGTGTCGTGCGATCGAGCAGCGCGCCCCCTCCGAGCGCGACCACGCGCGGGGTGGCGTCTGCGAGCTCGACCTCGAGCGCCTCGCGCTCGAGCGAGCGGAAGCCGGACTCGCCGCGCGTCGCGAACAGGCTGGCGACGGTCGCGCCGGCGCGCGACTCGATGCGCGCGTCGAGGTCGACGAAGGGCACGCCCGCGCGCGCGGCCACGGCCAGGCCCACCGTGGACTTGCCGGTGCCCATCAGGCCGGTGAGGAAGACGGGGCGCATGGGGGCGAGCGGGCTCAATACCGCTCGAGCTGATCGCGGTAGCCGCGGACGTGGCGCTCGAGCTCGACCATCGAGTCGCCTCCGAACTTCTCGAGCAGCGCGTCGGCCAGCACGATGGCGACCATCGCCTCGCCGACCACCGACGCGGCGGCGACCGCGCACACGTCGCTGCGCTCGAAGGCGGCGTCGTGCGCCTGCTTGGTCACGACGTCGACCGAGCCGAGCGCGCGCTTGAGCGTGGCGATGGGCTTCATGGCGGCGCGGCACATGACCGGCTCGCCGTTGGTGATGCCCCCCTCGAGCCCGCCAGCGCCGTTGGTGGCGCGCGTGAAGGTGCGCGCCTCGTCGCTCCACGCGATGGCGTCGTGCACGCGCGAGCCGGGGCGACGCGCGGCCTCGAAGCCGAGGCCGATCTCGACGCCCTTGATCGCCTGGATCGACATGAGCGCCTGCGCGAGCCGGCCGTCGAGCTTGCGGTCCCACTGCACGTGGCTGCCGAGGCCGACCGGCACGCCGGTCGCGACGACCTCGAACACGCCGCCGAGCGTGTCGCCCGCGTGCGACGCGGTGTGGATGGCGTCGCGCATCGCGGCCTCGGCGGCCGGATCGGCGCAGCGCAGATCGGCCGCGGCCGAGCGCGCGCGGAGCGTCGCGAGGTCGAGCCCTTCGAGGCTCGCCGCGACGCTGCCGATGGAGACGACGTGGGCGAAGACCTCGACCCCGACGGCGCCGAGCAGCGCCTTGCACACGGCGCCGACGGCCACGCGCGCGGCGGTCTCGCGCGCGCTGGCGCGCTCGAGCACGTCGCGCAGATCGTGGCGGTCGTACTTGAGCCCGCCGGCGAGGTCGGCGTGGCCGGGGCGCGCGCGGGTGAGCGGCTCGGGGGGCGCGTCGAACGGCGCGGGCCCCATGCGCCCCTGCCAGCTGGCGTGGTCGCGGTTGACGACGCGGAGCGCAATCGGGGAGCCGAGCGTCTCGCCGCCGCGTACCCCCGCGGTGAGCTCGACCCGGTCGGTCTCGATCTTCATGCGGCCGCCGCGGCCGTAGCCTCGCTGGCGCCGCGCGAGGTCGGCGTCGACCTGCTCGGCGAGCAGCCGCAGGCCAGCCGGGATGCCCTCGACCAGAGCGGTCAACTCGGGGCCGTGCGACTCACCGGCCGTCATCCACCGCAAGCGGGACATGGGGCGTGTCTAGCACGCGAGCCGCCCGCTGCGCCCCGCCCCGGTCGCTGGCCGCCCTCGGCGTGGGCGCGTACGATGGTCGCTACGCATGGATCTCGCGCTCGAGGAGAAGGTCGTCGTCGTCACCGGGGCCTCGAGCGGCATCGGCCGCGCCACCTCGGCGTGTCTCGTTCGCGAGGGGGCGCGCGTCGTGCTCGTCGGGCGCGACGTGCCGGCGCTCCAGGCGCTGCGGTACGCGCTGGGCGACGACCGCGCCCGGGTCGCCGCCGCCGACGTGACCGAGCCCGACGCAGCCGCGCGCGTCGTCGGAGCGGCGCTCGCGGCGTTCGAGCGCATCGATGGCCTCGTCAACGCCGCGGGCATGCTGCAAGGGGGCGCCATCGACGTCGTGACGGACGCCTCGTGGGACGCGCAGCTCGCGCTCAACCTGACGGCGCCGATGCGCATGATCCGGGCGTGCACGCCTGCGCTGGTCGAGACCCGCGGCGCGGTCGTCAACGTCTCGAGCGTCGCCGGAGCGCGCGCGTTCCCCGGGCTCGCCGCCTACTGCGTGAGCAAGGCGGGGCTCGACGAGCTCACCCGGTGC
>CAITLX010000044.1 GCA_903893335.1 uncultured delta proteobacterium
GCGGCCTGCGGCTCGACCGCGCTGCGGGTGAAGGCACGGACGCTGTCGCGCAGCAGCCGGTGCTCGGGGGTCGGGTAGCAGCCTTCCTCGGCGAACGCGTAGGGCAGGGTCGTCATGGGGCGCGCAGCTTACGCCGCTGCGCGCCCGCTGGCGACGGCCTCGACCGCGCTCGTCACATCGTCAGGCCGCCGTCGACGTCGATCGTGCGGCCGTTGAAATAGTCGCACTCGATGACGAACTTCACCGCGCGCCAGATGTCCTCGGGCTCGCCGATGCGGCCGACCGGGATGGCCGCGACGAGCGCCTCGCGCGCCTTGGGGTTCATCCCGCGCGTCATCGGCGTCTCGATCATGCCGGGGGCGACCGCGCCGACGCGCACGCCGAACGCCGCGAACTCCTTCGACCAGGTGACCGTGTTGGCCGCGAGCGCGGCCTTCGCGGCGACGTAGTTGCTCTGCCCGCGGTTGCCGTGGCGCGCGATCGACGCGAGGTTGACCACCACGCCCGGGCGCTTCTCCCCCTCGGCCATCTTCGCGATGACCTCGCGCGCCATGAACGTCGCGCCCGTGAGGTTGACGCCGATGACGGCGTTCCAGTCGGCGGTCGAGAGCTTCTTCACCTCGCCGGTCGTCCTGTCCTTCTTCACCAGCAGGCCGTCGCGCAGGATGCCCGCGTTGTTGATGAGGGCGTTGAGGCCGCCGAGCGCGTCGTACGCCCACGCGACGAACGCCTCGCAGTCGGCCTCGCTCGAGACGTCGAGCCGCCGGGTCGCGATCGTCTTGGGAAGCTCGGCGAGGCCGGCCTCGTTGACGTCGCCCGCGGCGACCTGGGCGCCCGCCTCGGCGAGTCGCCGCGCGAAGTGCGCGCCCATGCCCTGGGCGCCGCCGGTCACGATCACCTTGAGATCCTTCAGCTCCATCGCTCGCTCCTCGGTGGGCCGCCCGTGGCGGCTGGCGCGCGCCTCTTACCGCGGAGCGCGCGCGAGCGCACCTGGGGGGCGTTGCTGGTAACATCGTGACCTCCCGAGGCAGCACCATGACATCCCCCCACGCTTCGCTCGTGTCCCTCCTCGTCGCCCTGAGCCTCGCCGCATGCGGCAGCGGGCGCGGCGCCGACGATCTCTTCGGAGGCAGCCCGCCCACCGACGACGCAGGCGGCGCAGCGGGCACCGGAGGCTCGGCCGGCGGCGACGGCGGAGTCGCCGACGCAGACGCAGGCGGCGCGGGCGGCGGCGGTGGGAGCGCGGGAGCCTCCGGCGGAGGCGGAGCGGCTGGGTCGGGCGGCGGGGCAGGCGTGGGCGGGTCGGGTGGCGGCGGCGGCGCCGCCGGGACCGGCGGGGCGGGAGGCGCGGGCGGTGGACCGGTCGACCCGAACGCCGGCGTGATGTCGTGCGGCACGACCTCGCCGAAGACCTGCCACCTCGACGCAGGCGAGCAGTGCTGCGTCATCGACCCCGGCCTCGACTACTGCGCGCCCGTCGGTACGCAATGCGAATGCGCCGGCGGCCCGAACGCCTGCACCACGCTGATCCCGAGCGTGTGCGACGGCCCCGAGGACTGCCCCGGCGGACAGCTCTGCTGCGGCAACCTCGACAACTACGGCTACTTCGAGATCGTGTGCGCGGACGCCTGCGATCCTCAGACGGCTCGCGAGGTCTGCCACCCCGGCGGACAGGCCTGCGCGGACCCGCAGCAGGCGTGCGGGCAGAGCCAGTACCTGCCGGCCAATCTCAACCGCTGCAACTGACGCCGCGCGGGCGGCGCGAGACGATGCGAAGCCGTCTGCCCGAACGAAGCGCCGTCGTCGGCGTCTCGCTGGCCTTCGCCGCCGCGGTCGTGGCGGCGTTCCGCGGGACGTTCGCCAACGGCGCGGTGTGGGACGACAAGTTCCTCACGATCGACAACCCGTACCTCGCGCCCGGCAAGCTCGCCGCTCTCTTCACCCACGACCTCTGGACGGCGTCGGCCAGCCACGAGCAGAGCAGCTTCTACCGGCCGCTGCCGATGCTCGACTTCGCCCTCGACCGCGCCGCGTTCGGCAACGTGCCGGCTGGCTACCACGCGGGCAACCTCGCGCTGCACCTCGGCGTCGCCGCCGCGCTCGCGTGGCTGGTCGTGAGCGTGCTCGATCGCGAAGAGGCCCCGCGCGCGTACGGGTTCGGCGCGGGCGCGCTCGCCGCGCTCGCCTTCGCGCTCGCGCCGGTCAACGCCGAGCCGGTGCTCTGGATCTCGGGGCGCTTCGATCTGCTCGCGGCGCTCTTCGCGCTGCTCGCCTTGCTCGCGCACCGCGGCGAGGGGCGCGCCGCTGCCCCGCTCGCGACGCTCGCGTTCGGCGCCGCGCTGCTCTGCAAGGAGAGCGCCGTCGCGGTGCCCGTGCTGCTCGCGCTCGACGACGCCATCGTGCTCGAGCGCCCGCTTCGCGCCGCGCGCGCGAAGTACGCGGCGATGGCGGCCGTGCTCGTCGCGGTCGTCGCCGTGCGCAGCGCCGTCGGCGTCGCACCGAGCGACGTCGCGGCCGGCCCGTGGGGGCTGCTCGCGTCGTACGCGTTCCTGCTCTCGACCTTCGCGCGGCTCGTCGCGTGGCCCGTCGGCCTCGACACGTTCCACCCCTACGCCGCCCCCTCGTCCGGGGCGACGCTCGCCACGCTCGCCGCCGCCGCGGCGCTCGTCGCGGCGCTGGTGCTCGCCGTGCGCCGCGCGAAGGAGTCGGTCACGTGGCGCGCGACGCTCTTCGGCTTCGCCTGGTTCCTCGTCGCGCTCGCGCCGGCGGCGACGACGGGGCCGAACCTCGGCATCGTCGGCGACCGCTACGCGTACCTCCCCGCCGCCGGCCTCGCGGTCGCGCTCGCCGCGTGGCTCGAGCGCGCCGTCGCCTGGATCGCGGCCTCCCCGCGCTCGCGCGCGCTCGGCCCCGCGCTCGCGTGCCTCGCGCTGCTCGGCGCCTTCTCGCGGCGTGTCGCGGCGCGCACCCTCGATTTCCGCGACGACCGCGCGCTCTACGAGGCCTCGCTGCGCACCCACCCCGACGGCGTGCACGCGCTCACCGGGCTCGGCGCGCTGGCCGCCGAGCAGAAGCGGCTCGACGAGGCCGACGCGCTCCTCGCCCGCGCGCTCGCCCGCGAGCCGGGCAACTGGCGCGCGCTGAGCGCGCTCTGCTACGTGCGCCTGCACCAGAACCGCCTGCTCGACGGCGAGGCAGCGTGCGTGCAGAGCGGCGCGGTCAACGGGTCGAACCCGCGCGTCTGGGTCAACCTCGCGACGCTCTACGTGCGCCGGCGCGCGTGGGACAAGGCGCTCGCCGCCGCCGAGCACGCGCTCGCGGTGCGCCCCGTGTACGCCGAGGCGCGCTACCTCGCCGCCGTGAGCCTCGCGAACCTCGGGCGCCTGCCCGAGGCCGCCGCCGAGTTGCACGAGGCGCTCGCGGTGGACCCGAAGCACGCGGGGGCGAACGATCTGGCCAAACAGCTCGAGAGGTTTCGCGCGGTGCGGCAGTAGGGCGCGCGGCGCTAGACTCGCGGACGCATGCGCCTCCCCCACGCGCCTCTCGGCGACTCCCACAACTTCGGACGACGGGTCGAGCTGCGCGGCGATCGCGTGCACAAGCCGCGCACGCTCGCCTGGGAGCGGCTCGTGCTGTCGCCCGCGAGCCCGCTGCGACGACTGCTCGCCGAGCTCGCCGCAGAGAGCGCGCTCGGCGAGGGCGCGTTCGCGTTCCTGCCGAGCCTTCGCTTCTGGCCGCGCGGGCGACTCGGAGGCGAGGTCGAGCGCCTCGCGCTCGCGCCGCTCGGCAGGCTCGGGCGCGAGGGGCGGCGCGACCTGGCGCGCGTCGTCGGCCGCTCGCTCGCGCTCTGGAGCTGGCTCGGCGTGTCGGACCTTCACTGGGAGAACCTCGCGCTCGGGCGCGACGCGCGCGGTGGCCTGGTGTTCGGCCCGCTCGACGTCGAGCTGATCCTCGGAGACCTCGGCTCGCCGACCGAGACGAAGCTGCTGCCCGACGCCGACCCGGAGTACGCCGAGGTGTGCCGGCACGCGTGCGGCGTGCGGCGCGCGCTGCCGTGGCTCGGCAAGCCCGTCGACGCGGGCGATCTCCTCGCGATGGCGCGCGCGTACCTCGAGGTGCTCGCGCTGCTCGATCGCCACGCGACGCGCGTCGCGCGCACCCTCGCCGCGGTGCCCGGCCTGCGCGAGGCGCCGATCCGCGTCTGCCTGCGCGGCACGGGCGACTACGTGCTCGCGCGCGACGAGCCCGTCTGGCCGCCGCTGCTCGACGCGGAGGCCGAGCAGATGGCGCGCGGCGACATCCCCTACTTCTTCCGGCTCTACGGGCGTCCGGGCATCCTCTGGTTCGGCGATCGCGCGCTGCGCACGACGCGCCGGCTCCCGATGACGGGCGACGCGCCCGAGCGCGAGCCGCTGCTGCACCTGGCGCGTGGGCTGCGTTCGCCGCGGCGGCGGCGGCTGCGCGAGGAGGGGCTCTTCACCGTGATCGGCGCGTTCGACCACGACGCGCTCGCGGGGCGGCACGCCGAGGGCGATCTCGCGATCGCGTTCGGCGCGCGCACGATCGCCGCCACGCTCCCCTCGGGCGAGACGCTCGAGGTGCGGCGCGATCTCGGCGCGTACGTCGGCAGCGTCTACCTGCCCTGCCGCTGCGGCGAGGTGCGCTCGCCGCTGGTGCCGAGCGTCACGCGCTGCGTGGCCTCTCCCTGACCCGTGCGCGCCGCGGGGAGCCGTGGTACCGGGCGGCATGGTGAGCGCCGACCCCTGCCCCACCTGCCGACGCCCTGCGGTCGCTTGCGTGTGCGACCGCGTCGTCACGTTCGACCTGACGCGGCGCGTGCTCATCTTGCAGCACCCGCAGGAGCAGGACGAGCTGCTCGGCACCGCGCAGCTCGTGGCCGCGTGCCTGCCGCAGGCGCAGATCGTGGTCGGCCTGAGCTGGCGCAACCTCGCGCACGCGCTCGGGCAGGACGAGGTCGACACCAAGCGCTGGGCCGTGTTGTTCCCCGATCGCGAGGCGCCCGGCCCGCAGGTGGCCACGCGCGGCGGCGGCGTGCTCGACCCCAGCTCGCTCGAGGGCATCGTCGTGCTCGACGGCACCTGGTCGAAGGCCAAGACGCTCTGGTGGCGCAACCCCTGGCTCGCCAAGCTCAGCCGCATGACGCTCAAGCCCGCGCAGCCGTCGATCTACGGCCGGCTGCGCGCCGAGCCGCGGCGCGACTACGTCTCGACGCTCGAGTCGGTCGCCCACGCGCTGACGCTGTGCGGCGAGCCGCCTGCGATCGAGGCCGGTTTGCTGCGCGTGTTCCGCACGCTGGTGCAGCGCGTGCGCGACGCCAACCTCTCGGTCGAGGCGCGCAGGCTGCCGCGCAAGCCGCGCCCGAAGCACGGCCCGAGGCCTCCCGCTCTGCCGAGCGTGCCCGAGGGCGACGGGGAGTAGGCGCGCCGGCACGCGCTCGCGCTCACTTCGGCGCGACCCGCACCGTGCGCTCGCTCGCCGACGCATCGAGCGTGAGGCTCACGATCTCGCGCTCGGCGTCCCACGACGACACCACGCCGCCCGCGGGCTCGGGCGTGACCGAGAGCTGCCAGCCATTCGGGTAGTGGCGCTTGGCCGGGACGTAGATCTCGGTCGCGCCCGTGACGCCGTCGCGCGGCCGCACGACGAGCTCGAACAGGCGCGTGGCGGGGTCGTACGACCAGCGCACCGGCTCGCCGGCGACGCGGCGCGGGTAGGGGCGCACGACGACGTCGGCGCTCGGGTTGTCGGCGCCGGTCGCGCCGTCGAAGAGGCCCCAGCCCTTGGCGTCCGACGGGTCCCAGCTCCAGTAGGCCCAGCCCGCGTGCGTGCGGTCGGCCATCGCGAGCGTCTCCTCGGCGAAGCGCGTCGCGTCGCCCGCGCCGAACGCGAGCCCCCACTCGCCGATCACGACCGGCACCGGCCAGCGAGCCGTCTCCTTGGCGCGCTCGGCCTCCCACGCCGCGATGGCGACGTCGGTCTTGCCGTAGGCGCCGTTGGCCTCGAGCAGCGTCGAGTACAGGTGCGGCCCGTACGCGATGCGCGGCGTGCCCGCGCGCGGGTCGTCGAGCCTCGGTACGAACGACGGCGAGCCGTTGCCCGGCGCGGCGTAGCGCGGCTCGAAGAAGATCCAGGTGTCCGGGTCGGCCTCGCGGATGGAGCCGATGACGCGCTGGTAGAAGGGCGCGAACTTCTGCTCGTCGAAGCGCCTCGACGAGCCGCCGTCGGCCGGCGTCACGCGCAGGAGCGCCTCGGTCAGGTCGAAGTCCGAGCCGGGGAACGGCTCGTTCATCACGTCGTAGCCGACGACGCCCGGGTGGCCGCGGAAGCGCGCGGCGACGGCCTTCCACGCAGCCGCGTAGTGCCGCTGAAGCTCGGGGTGCGCGCCGTCGGCTGCCCAGAAGTTGTCGAACGCCGCCTGCACGGCGGGCTGGAGGTAGTTGACCGACCAGGTGCTCTGCAGCTCGAACGATTTGCCGTCGTCGAACACGGCCCACGCCGGCGCGCCGTCGCAGCAGAACTGCGCGGCGTACACGTCCTGGTGCATGTCGAGCATCACCGAGATGCCCTCGGCGGCGAGCCAGTCGACGCGCGTGGCCACGCGGTCGAGGTACGCCTCGTCGATCTGCCCAGGCTGCGGCTCGATCGCGTCCCACAGGACGAGCAGCCGCACGAAGTCGAAGCCCCAGCCCTTCGCGATGCGCGCGGCGTCGGCCTGCGTGAGAGCCGGCAGGTGCTCGGGGCCGACCTTGGCGCGGTTGTCCACGTTGATGCCGTGGAAGATCATCGCGCGCCCCTCGGCGTCGGTGATCCAGGGGACGTAGGGCGCGTCGGCCTGCGGCGTCGTCGCGGGCGTCGCGGCCTCGTCGCCGCCGCAGCCGGCGAGGGCCAGCGACGAGGCGAGGGCGAGGGCGCAGCGACTCTGCTGGCAACGGGTGAGCATGGGCGAAATGGGTACCACGGAGCGGCGGCGCTCGTGGGCGCGCGCCGTCAGCCCAGCCGCTCGGCAAGCTGCAGCACGCGGCGCCGCACCGGCTCGGGCAGCAGGCGCGCGAGCATGACGGGCCAGCGAATGCGGCGCGGGAACATGTGGTGCGCCCAGCCGCGCTCGATGGCGCGCAGCATCTCGCGCACGGCGCGATCCTTCTGGATGATGAGCGCCTTGATCGGGACCTCGGCGTCGGCGAGCCCCTCGGTGTAGGTGAAGCCCGGGTAGGTCGCGACGAAGCGGATGGGCGTGTCGGCGAGCTCGATGCGGCAGGTGTCGAACAGCACGCGCCCCGCCGACTTCGCGGCGCTGTAGGGGCCCGACTTCGGCAGCCCGAACGCGCCCGCCGGCGAGCAGGTGTAGGCGATGGTGCCGCCCCGCTCGCGCATGTGGTCGATCATCGGGCAGAGGTAATTGACCAGCGTGTCGTAGTTGGTGCGCATCGTGCCGAGCACGGCCTCGACGCTCGTCGCGCCCATGCGCTGCGCGGGGGTGCCTCCGGCGTTGAGCACGGCCAGATCGATCGGCCCGAACGCCGCGATGGCTGCGTCGATGACCCCCTGGCACGCGGCGCCGTCGGTCGCGTCGGCGGCGATCGGCAGGCAGCGGCCGCCGTTGGCCTCGATCTCGCGCGCGAGCTCGAGCAGGAGCGCCTCGCGCCGCGCGGTGACGACGAGCCGGTTGCCCTGCCGCGACAGCTCGACGGCCATCGCGCGCCCGAGCCCCGACGACGCGCCCGTGATGAGGATGGTCTTCTGGTGCAGCTTCAACGTGGGCCTCTCGGCGGGTGGTGGAGCGAGCGCGGAGGGTAGCTCAGGCGCGCGGCGAGCGGCGTCGCGCGCGGGTCGGGTCGACGCGGGCGAGGCTTTGCCGTAGAGCCACGCGCGGAGCCGCTCCCGAGATGGTCGCCCCCGACGTACAGGCCGAACCGGGCGCCGCGCGCGACCGCGCCGTGGCCGCCTGGCTCTACGCCTGCGCCGCGCTCGTCGCGGCGATGGTGGTCGTCGGGGGGCTCACGCGCCTGACGCGCTCGGGGCTCTCGATCGTCGAGTGGCGCCCGCTGACCGGCGTGCTGCCCCCCATCGGCGACGCGGCGTGGCGCGAGGAGTTCGCGCGCTACCAGACGAGCCCCGAGTTCAGGCTCGTCAACCGCGACATGGGGCTCGACGCGTTTCGCTCGATCTTCTGGGTCGAGTGGGCGCACCGCCTGCTCGGGCGCGTCGTCGGCGTGGTGTTCTTCGTGCCGCTCGTCCTGTTCGCCGCGCGCCGTCGCATCACCCGCCGGCAAGTCGCCGCCTGGCTCGGTCTCTTCGCGCTCGGCGCGGTGCAGGGCGCGGTCGGCTGGTACATGGTCGCGAGCGGGCTCGTCGATGAGCCGCACGTGAGCCCCTACCGGCTCACCTTGCACCTGCTGGTCGCCATCGCGCTGTTCGCGCTGCTGCTCTGGGGCGCGCTCGACGCGTCGCTCGAGCGCGCGGCGGGCGTCGCCTCGCTGCGCGCAGCGGCGCGCGCCGCGGTCGCGGTCGTCGCGACGACGATCGCGTGGGGTGGGCTGATGGCAGGCCACCACGCGGGGCTCGCCGCGCCGACGTTCCCCACGATGAATGGCCGCTGGGTGCCCGTCGGCCTCTTCGCGCACGCCGCGAGCGACGCGCTCGCCGACCCGCTGAGCGTGCACTTCGTCCACCGCTTGCTCGCCTACGCGAGCGCCGCCGCGGTGCTCGCGGTCGCCGCCCTCGCGCTGCGCGCGGGCACCCCGCCGAGGGCACGCGCTGCTGCCGTCGCCGCGGTGCTGCTCGTCGCGCTGCAAGTCGCGCTCGGGGCCGCCACCGTGCTCGCCCTCGTGCCGGTATCCCTCGCGTCGCTGCACCAGGCCAACGCCGTGCTGCTGCTCGCCGCCACGCTGGTCGTGCTGCACGCCGCGGCGCGACCGAGCGCCGCGCGCGGCTGAC
>CAITLX010000045.1 GCA_903893335.1 uncultured delta proteobacterium
ACCCACGGCGACGACGACGCCGTCGGCCCCCGTCATGGCGTACGCGCCCACGACGACGCGACGGAGATCGCGCTCGGGCACGAAGCCGACCGACTCGCCGAGCGGCAGCCACGCGCGCGTGAGCCGCGCGGCGTCGGCGCCGAGCGACGAGGCGAAGAACGCCTTGGCGTCGACCGTGGCGACGCCGATGGCTCCAGAAGGGAGCAGCGCGAGCGGGTCGGCGTCGATGGCCTCGGCGGTCGCGCGCGCGCCGGCCGTGCCGGCGATGGTGGACGTCGAAGGATGCGGGCAACCGACGACGCCCAGCGAGGCGAAGACGACCGCGACGAGGGCGAACGAGCGCTTCATGGGGGCCAAGAGCGTAGAGCGGCGAGCGCTCCAGGGAAAGTCCCCGGCTGGACCCCAAAACCCAGAAATGCCCACGGCTGGGCCCGAATCCCCAGAAAAGCCCCTGGCTGGACCCTGAAGCCAGAGAAAGCCCCTGGCTGGACCTACGCCCGAGGGCCGCGCGCGCGGAACCGGCGGTGAAGCTCGAGCGCCTGGCGGTCGGTCAGCGACGCGAAGGTGTCGAGGAAGGCGCGGGAGGCCGCGTGCGGAAGCGCGCCCCCGGTCACGTCGCCCACGGCGCGGTCGAACGACTCGGGGTCGGCGGAGGCGGCCCCGGCGAGGCACGCGACCACGGCCCCGACGAAGGTCGTCTGCGCGGTGATGCGCGGCGACTCGTACAGCGACTCGTAGAGGAACGCGCGGAGCACCTCGAGCGCGGCGGCGGACGGGTCGTCGAGGCGGACGTCGCCGCCCGACCCGCTGGCCGCGAGCGTGCGATCGACGAGCGACGCGCGCACCGACTCGGCCGTCGCGCCGAGGACGCGGCGCGCCTCGATCGGGAGGTCGGCGGGGCGGAGCGCGCCGAGGCGGTAGGCGTCGTCGAGGTCGTGGCACGCGTAGGCGTAGAGGTCGGCCGCGCGCACGACGCGCGCCTCGACCGTCGCGGAGCGCTGCGCAGGCCCCCCGGCGAACACCGGGCCGCCCCTCCCCTTGGAGTGCTTGAGGATGCCCTCGACCACCTCGACCGAGAGGTCGAGGCCAGGCTCGAGCACCGTGACGACCCGCACGCCGTGCGCCGCGTGGTGGAACGACGAGCCTCCGAGCGACGCCAGCGCGCGCTCGCCCGCGTGCCCGAAGGCCGGGTGGCCGACGTCGTGCGCGAGAGCGATGGCCTCGACCAAGTCGTCGCGGACCTGGAGACCGCTGCCAAGCTCGCGCGCGATGGCGACGACCTCGAGCGTGTGGGTGAGGCGCGTGCGGACGAGCGGGTCGCCCGGAGCGGCGACGACCTGCGTCTTGCCGGCGAGGCGACGGAAGGCGCGCGACCGGAGGATGCGCCCGCGGTCACGCGCGAACGACGCGGCGGGGAGCGCGGGGGCTCGCGGCGCGAAGGAGAGGACGGACGGCTCGAGGGCGCAGGCGGCGGCTCCACTGAACATGTGTTCCTTGTACCGCCGAACGGCGAATGCGACAAGGGAACGGCGAAGCAGGTGGGACGTAGCTCGACCCAGCAGGCCGCGAGGCCACGGAGCGCTGGCTCGGGCTCAGTCGCTCGACTTGCCGCCGCCGCCCGAGGGCTTGCTCGCCTTCGCGGGCTTGGCGGGAGTCGTCGCCGCCGAAGACGTGTCTGCTTTCGCAGGCTTGGCGGCCTCCGTGGAGGTGCTTTCGGAGCTGGACGAGCCGGCCGCGGGCTTCTTGGTCGAGCTGTAGAGGTCGGCGTACCAGCCGCCCCCCTTGAGGATGAACGCCCCGCCGCCGCTGATCTGCCGCTTCGCCGTTTTCTTGGCGCATTTCGGGCACTTGACGAGCGGCTTGTCGCTGATGCGCTGCTCGATCTCCCAGGCGTGGCGGCAGCTCGAGCAGGCGTATTCGTACGTGGGCATGGGGGTCTCGGCGGCGAGCGGGCGGATGGGGACGTCGGAGCGCGGGCGTCGGCCTCGTCTCACCGGCGTCGAAGACTGCCGGTAGGCGGTCGAACGGCGCCTGTCAAGGCACCCTGCCCGCGACGGATTTCGCTTCCGTTTCGCGGTCGAGCGCGCTACCTCTTCTGACCATACGTGACGTGCGGTGACGCCGCATGAAGTCGAGGCCCGATGCACATCAAGAAGCTGGAGATCTGCGGGTTCAAGTCCTTCTTGGAGCGCACCGTGATCCATTTCGATCACGACGTCGTCGCGATCGTCGGCCCCAACGGCTGCGGCAAGTCGAACATCGTCGACGCCATCCGCTGGTGCATGGGCGAGCAGAGCGCGAAGCACCTGCGCGGCCGCTCGATGGAAGACGTCATCTTCAACGGCTCCGAGACGCGCGGGCCGCACGGCATGGCCGAGGTCACGATCACGTTCGACAACTCGGACCTCGAGCAGGCCGCCGCCCTGCCCGCAGAGTACCGCGACTACGCCGAGATCGCCGTCACGCGCCGACTCTTCCGCGACGGCACGAGCGAGTACCTCCTCAACAAGACGCCCGTGCGCCTGCGCGACGTCGTCGACGTGTTCCTCGGCACCGGCGTCGGTAGCAAGGCGTACAGCATCGTCGAGCAGGGCAAGATCGGGCTCATCGTCTCGGCCCGCGCCGAGGACCGCCGCCTGCTCATCGAGGAGGCCGCCGGCATCACGAAGTACAAGGCGCGCAAGAAGGCGGCCGAGCGCAAGATGGAGCTGACCGAGCAGAACCTGCTCCGGGTCAGCGACCGCGTCGGCGAGCTCGAGCGCAACGTCGCGTCGCTCCGCCGCCAGTCGGCGAAGGCCGAGCGCTACGTGGCGTACCGCAGCGAGGTCGAGGGGCTCATGCTCCACGCCGCCTCGCACCGGCTGCTCGACCTCACGGTGCGCGGCAAGTACGAGTCGTCGGCGCGCGAGGAGGCCGACGTCGCGGCCCAGGCGGTCAAGATCGAGCACGACGTGCGCGAGGCCGAGCTCGAGACCGCTCGCGCCGACGCGCTCGAGCTCGAGCAGCGCACCGAGCGCGCGCAGAACGAAGCGTTCGCCGCCGACAGCGACGTCCGCACCCTCGAGGGGGAGATCGCCCGCGCGAAGGACCGCCTCGAGCACCTCGCCGCGCGCGCAGCCAGCGCCCGCGCCGAGCAGGAGCAGCTCTCCACCCAGGCCGAGGCCCTCGTGGGCGAGCGGCGCGAGGTGGCCGAGGCGCTCGCGCGCCTCGAGGGCGAGGAGTCCGACGAGGCGACCTCCGCGCTCACGCAGCACGAGGCGCTCGAGGCCCTGCGCGGCGACGAGCGCGCGGCCGACGCCGCGCTGCACGAGGTGCGCACGCGCGCCTCGCAGGCGGGCGCACGCGTGGCTGCGGCGGACGCGAAGCTCACCGGCCTCTCGCGCCGGCTCGACGACATCGGCGCCCGCGAGGGGCGCCTCGCCGCCGAGGCCGAGCGCCTCGCGACCGAGCGCACCGAGCTCGAGGGGCGCCGCGACACGGCTGCGGCCCAGGCCGAGACGCTCGCCGCCGAGCAGATCGTGGCGAAGGCCGAGCGCGCGCGGCTCGACACCGAGATGGCCGAGCTTCGCTCGGCGTTGCTCGTGAGCGAGCGCACCCTCGACGAGAGCAAGAGCGCGCTCGAGCGCCAGCGCAGCCGCCTGCGCGCCCTCGAGGAGCTGCACGCTCGCCTCGAAGGCTGCGGCGACGGCGTCAAGCGCCTGCTCGCGACCAAGGACCCTGCCCTGCTCGGCCTCGTGGTCGATCGCATCGAGGCCTCGCCCGAGATCACGCCCGCGCTCGTGGGCCTGCTGGGCGACGCGCTCGAGTACGTCATCGTCGACGACCAGGAGCGCGCGCTCGCGCTGCTCACCGACCTGGGCGCCAAGAAGGCCGGCCGCGCGACGGTCGTGCCGCACCACCCGCGCCGGGTCGCCGCTCCGACGCGCGACGAGCTCACGGGCGAGGGCATCCTCGGCCTGCTGGTCGACTCGCTGACCTTCGCCGACGAGGACGAGGCGCTCGTGCGCATGCTCGTCGGTGACGCGGTGCTCGTCGCCACGGCGACCGCCGCGCTCGCGCTCGCCCCCCAGGCCGGCGGGCGCACGCTCGTCGCCCTCGACGGCACCGTCGTCCGCCCCGACGGGCGCATCTCGGGCGGCGCCGGCGACAAGGCGGCCGAGGGGCTCGTCGATCAGCACCGCGAGATGCGCGTGCTGCGCGAGACGTGCGGCGGGCTCGAGGCGCGCGTCACCGAGGTCGTCGCGACCCACCAGGCGCTCCGCTCGCGCGTGAGCGAGACGAGCGCGGCGCTCGACGCGGCGCGCCAGCGCGCCCACCAGGTCGAGATCTCGCTCGTCACGGCCGAGAAGGACCACCGCCGCGCCGAGGAGCAGCTCGCGTCGGCCGACCGTCGCGCAGGCGCGGTCGCGCACGAGCGCGACGAGATGTCGCGCGTGCTCGCCGAGGCGGGCCACGAGCGCACCGAGGCCGAGCGCGCCCTCACCGAGGGTCGCGCCGAGCGCGAGCAGGCGGAGCTCGGCGTGGCCGACGCGACGGCGACGGCGCTCGCGTGGCGCGAGAAGGTCGCCGTGCAGCTGGCGATCGTGACCGAGCGCAAGGTGCGCCTCGCGCGCGTCCGCGAACAGCTCGCCGGCACGCGCGGCACGCTCGACCGCCTCGCGCGGTCGATCGCCGAGCTCACGCAGCGCGTCGAGCGCCTCGAGGAGGAGCTCGTCACCACCGCGCGCAACGCGGGCGAGACGGCGGCCACGCTCGTCGGCACCCGCGAGCGGCTCACCGACGCCGTCACGCTGGCGCAGTCGACGCAGGCCGAGCTCTCCGAGGCCCGCCGCGTGTTCGACGAGGCGCGCACCGCGCTCGGCGAGCGCGAGGCGGCGATCAAGGCGCTGCGCGCCCGCGTGACCGAGACGGCCGAGCGCCTCGCGCACCACGAGCTCGCGCTGTCGCGCGTGGGCATCGAGCTCGAGCACCTGCTCGCCGGCGTGCACGAGCGCTTCCGCGGCCTCGACCTGCGCACCGTCGTGGGCGACTACCACCTGCTCGCCGCGCCCGACTCGGAGCACGAGGCGCGCACGCAGGAGCTTCACACGCTCATCGACCGCATGGGCCCGGTCAACCTCGACGCGCAGGCCGAGTTCAAGGCCGAGTCCGACCGCCTCGAGTTCTACACGACGCAGAAGGCGGACATCGACAAGGCGCTCGCCGACCTGCGGCGCGTCATCGGCGACATGAACCGCGAGTCGCGCCGCCTGTTCGCCGACACCTTCGCCGCCATCAACGTCCGCTTCCAGACCGTCTTCCCCAAGATGTTCCGCGGCGGCCGCGCCGAGCTGCGCCTCACCCAGCCCGAGGACCTGCTCGAGACGGGCATCGAGATCATCGCCCAGCCCCCGGGCAAGAAGCTCGGCAACATCGAGCTCATGAGCGGCGGCGAGAAGGCCCTCACGGCCGTGTCGCTCATCTTCGCCATCTTCCAGCACAAGCCGTCGCCGTTCTGCGTGCTCGACGAGGTCGATGCGCCGCTCGACGAGGCCAACGTGACTCGTTACAACGAGTTCATCCGCGAGATGACCGACCGCTCGCAGTTCATCCTCATCACGCACATCAAGAAGACGATGCAGTCGGTCGACGTCCTCTACGGCGTCACGATGCAGGAGCCGGGCATCTCGCGCCTGGTGAGCGTGAAGATGGACCAGTCGGCGCAGGCGCGCAGCGCCGTGCTCGCCGCCAAGCGCACGACCGAGACGGACGCTGCGGTCGCTTGATCTCGGCCGACGCTGCGGTCGCTTGATCTCGGCCGACTCTACTGCGGGCCCGTAGGGCCGGCGCTTCAGAGCCCGCGCGGGACTTTGTCGAGGTCGACCTGCTCGAGCGCCCAGCGGATGAGCGCGCTGCGGTTGGCCTTGGTGAGCCCGCGCGCCTTGAGCCCGTCGACCATGCCGTCGAGCTTCTCGAGATCGCGCGTGTAGAGCGAGATGCAGATGACCTTGTAGTGCGCGGGCTTCTCGGCCGTGCGCGACGGCCGGTCACGCGGCGCGTCGTTGCGAGGCGTGTAGAAGCGCCCCTCGAGCACGCTCGCCACCTCGTCGCCGTCGAGCACCAACCGCTCTGCCATCACGCCGTCTGCTGTCGCCATCGTCGCTCTCCTCGTTCGTTTCGCTCGCTCACGCCGTCCGCGCGACGTCGTTGCCGGGCGCCTGCGCCTCGGCCAGCACGCGGTCGACCATGCCGAGGTAGTCCTCGGCCGCCGGCGAACCGGGGGCGTGCTCGTAGATGGTGAGGCCCTGGGCGGGCGCCTCCTTGACCTTCATGGCGGCGCGGATCGGCGACAGGCAGCGCTCGCCGAAGTGGTCGCGCATCGTGTCGAGCGCCTCGCGGCAGATCTTCGCGCGCGTGTCGTAGAAGGTCGGCAGCACGCCCCAGATGCGCACCGGGTGGTGCAGCAGCTGGTTGACGTGCTTCACCGTCTTGACGACCTGGCGCACGCCGACGAGCGAGAGGTAGTCGCACGCGACGGGCACGAGGAGGCTGTCGGCGAACACGAGCGCGTTCTGGTTGAGCAGCGACAGGCTGGGCGAGCAGTCGACGACGACGTAGTCGTACTGCTCGGCCGCGCGCGCGAGGCGCGTGGCCAGCACGCGGTCGCGGTTCTGCCGGCCCGCGAGGTAGAGCTCCGCGGCCGCGAGCGACTCGTTGGAGGCGATGAGGTCGAGGCCCGGTCGCACCGTCTGCACGGCCTGCTCGGGCGCGAGGCCCATGACCAGCACGTGGTAGAGCGTGCGCGACGCCTTGACGTCGAGCGAGACGGCGACGTTGCCCTGCGAGTCGGTGTCGACGATGAGCACGCGCTTGCCGCGCATCGCGAGGCCGGCCGCGAGGCTGACCGAGGTGGTCGTCTTGCCCGTTCCGCCCTTGTGGTTGAACACCGCGATGACGCGCGGCGCGCCCGGGTTGCGACGCGGCGCCTCGGCGGCGTGCAGCGCCGTGGGAGCAGGCGCGGCCACGACGGGCGCGGGCTCGGTCGGCGCGGGAGCGGTGGCGTCGCCGAGGCGCGCGCCGGCGGTCTCGCGCGCGAGCTGGTTGCGGCAGTCCATCGAGCAGGCGTGGCGTCGCGCGCCGCGCACGTAGATGAGGTGCGCCGCGAGCTCGACGCGGAAGCGCCGGCTGCACGCGTCGCAGGTCGCGAGGTCGGCGCCGTCGCCCGTATGGCTGCGCTCGAGGCAGCCCTGCGAGCAGTAGAAGGCGAACCCGCCGTCACGCTCCTCCATCTGGTAGCGGAACTGGACGTCGAACGACCCACCGCAGACGCTGCACGACTCGCAAATACCCATTCGCTCGCTCCGTCGAGCCCCGAGGTGTGACACCCCGAAGCGCTTCGTGAAGTGAGCGCAACGATTGCCATGCCCCGCGCGAAGGGGCCAACTTTCGGGCGAACGGCGCCCGGGCGGGTCAGTGGCGGAAGTGGCGGACGCCGGTGAGCACCATCGCCACGCCGGCGGCGTCGGCGACGGCGATGACCTCGGCGTCCTTCACGCTGCCGCCCGGCTGCGCGATGGCCGTCACGCCGTTCGCGATGGCCGCCTGCACGCCGTCGGGGAACGGGAAGAAAGCGTCGGAGGCGAGCACACTTCCACGCGCTTGCTCACCCGCCTTCTCGCAGGCGATCTGCACGCTGATGACGCGCGACATCTGCCCGGCGCCGACGCCGACCGTGCGCGCTCCCTTGGCGAGGACGATGGCGTTGGACTTCACGTGCTTGGCGACGCGCCACGCGAACTCGAGCGAGGCCCACTCGGCGTCGGTCGGGGCGCGGCGGGAGGCGACCTTGCCGGCGCGCACCTCGCCGCCCGCGGTCGCGTCGCGCGACTGCACGACGAGCCCGCCGCTGACCTGCTTGTGGGCCAGCGCCGCGTGCCCGGCCGGGAGCCACGCTCCGGTGGCGAGCAGGCGGAGGTTCTTCTTGGCGCGCAGGAGATCGAGCGCGCCGGGGGCGAAGCTCGGGGCGACGACGCACTCGAGGAACGTCTCGGCGAGCAGCGCGGCCGTCGCGGCGTCCACCTCGCGGTTGAACGCGACGATGCCTCCGAAGGCCGAGGTCGGGTCGGCCTCGCGCGCCGTGTGGTACGCGGCGGCGAGCTCGGGGCCGCTCGCGACGCCGCATGGGTTGGTGTGCTTCACGACCACGGCGGCGGGCTCGTCGTGCTCGCGCACGGCGTCGAGCGCCGCCTCGACGTCGACGAGGTTGTTGAAGCTCAGCTCCTTGCCCCCGGCGCCGAGGCTCTCGGTGCGGGCGAGCGAGCCGGGCGCCGCGCCCCGCGCCGCGTAGAACGCGCCCGACTGGTGGGGGTTCTCGCCGTAGCGCAGGGAGTAGACGCGCTCGTAGGCGAGCGTGAGGTAGCGCGGGTAGGCGTCGCGCTCGCCCGACGGACCGAGGCCCGAGAGGTACGCCGCGATGGCGCCGTCGTAGGCCGCCGTGTGCGCGAAGGCCTTCGCCGCGAGCCCGGCGCGGGTCGCGAGCGTGACCTCGCCCCCCTGCTCGATCTCGGCGAGCACGGCGGCGTAGTCGGCCGGGTCGCACACGACCGCGACGCGCGCGTGGTTCTTCGCGGCCGAGCGCACCATCGAGGGGCCTCCGATGTCGATGTTCTCGACGATTTCCTCATGGGTTGCGGAGGGATTCGCGACAGTCTTCTCGAAGGGGTAGAGGTTGACGACGACGAGATCGACCACCTTTCCGCCGAGCCGCGCGAGGTCGGCCGCGTCGCGCTCGCCCCGCATCAGGATGCCGCCGTGCACGCGCGGGTGCAGCGTCTTGACGCGGCCGTCCATGACCTCGGGCGAGCCGGTGTAGGCGTCGATGCCGACCACCGGGATGCCCGCGTCGGCGAGCGACTTGAGCGTCCCTCCGGTGGAGAGCAGCTCGACGCCGCGCGCGGCGAGCGCGCGGGCGAAGGGCACGAGGCCGGTCTTGTCGGAGACGGAGAGGATGGCGCGCGTGACGGGCATGGCCGCGCGGTACCGCTCCGCCACACCCGAGTCAACGTCGAGCGCCGCCTTCCGTCCGTCGGTGCGCTCTGGTATCTCCGCCCGATGCGCGTCGCTCAGGCTGCCTCGCTGCTCGCCCTGCTCGCGAGCTGCTCCTCGTCGGCCTCGGACGCGTCCGGCGGGGCGCTCCAGCCCTACGTCGCGAGCACGAACGGCGTCGCGATGGACGCCGACGTCGCCTGCGGCCAGCTCTTCGACGCGTACCAGGGCTCGCTCGGGCGGCTCGGGTGCACGGGCACCGCGCCGCTCTGCCCGGGCTTCCTGAAGTCGTTCGCGAACAGCGCGTCGTGCCTCACGTGGGACGCCGGCTCCATCGACGACTGCGCGCAGTACTACGCGCGCTTCACCAGCTGCGACGGGCTCTCGCCGACACAGTGCGTCCCCTCGCCGGCGGCAGCCGCGTGCGGCGCCGACGCTGGCCACGACTGACGCGAGGCCGAGCGCGGGGCGCGACGGAGGCGGCCCCACAAACGCATCGACCCCGGTGCGGCGCGAGGCGAGCCGACCGGGGCCGAGGCGAGCGCGCCGGAGCGCGGCTCAGTCTTCGAGCAGCTCGAGCGCGGCGGGCTCGACGCGGCGAGCGCGCGGGGGCGGGGCGAACTCGTCCTCGTCGTCCTCGTCGGGCGTCGCCTCGACCTTGTCGGCGGCGGCGTCGGCGCGCGTGAGCACGGGCAGCCGGCGCTTGCCGACGGGGCCCTCGTCGATGTAGTCGCGCAGGGCCGACATGTCGCGCAGCGCGTCGAGCTTGGCGAGGGCCTTCACCTCGACCTGGCGGATGCGCTCGCGCGTCAGGTTCATGATCGCGCCGACCTCCTCGAGCGTCGTGCCTCCGCGATCGGAGACGTCGAGCGCGCACGACTCGGTCATCTCCCAGACCTCGAGGTCGGGGAAGTTGAGCTTGATGGCGCCGGTGCGCGCCGAGACGTCGAGGAAGAGGTGGTGCTTGCACGAGACGTACGGGCACGGGCGCTCGCCCCCCTCGCACTCGGCTCGCGCCGCCGGCTTGTAGTAGTCGGTCTCGGGGTAGAGCAGGCGGCCGATCTCGAGCTCGCGCTTGGTCATGCGCTTCACGCTGATGGTGCGTGCGCGCACGTCGCGCTTGCGGCGCGAACGGCGCTGCTCGCGGGTGACGACCTCGTCGGCAGGGTCGATCGCGAGGGCGAGCTGCCCATCGATGACGGTTGCGACGCTCTCGAGATTCTCGTGGATATCGTCCATCGAAGTCAGTTCCTTGTTCTTCGTGTCCATGCGCTTGCCTCGCTTATTTCGCCTAACGTACTGCGCACACACGATCCCTGTCCGCCCTCGGAGACCACGCCCCGAAGCCGTTGGGCACCGCACTCGTCACCCTCGAAACCAACGAACTCCGCACGACGCGACGGGAGCCGGCCCGTCGTCGTCTCTCCCCCGCTAACCTGACGCCGAGCGCGTCACCGCACGTGTCCGCGACGTGAGTCGCTTCTCGATGTCCTCGATCTTGTCGACGAGCTGCCGCGCGAGCGCGCGGGCTCCGGCGAGATCGCCCGCGACCGCGCGACCTGCGCCGGCCTCGCGCTGCTCCTTCGCGGAGGCGCCGAGCGCCTCGAAGATCTTCGCGAGCAGCCGCTCGAGCTCCTCGACCTCGCCGCGCACGAACAGGAACTCGCGCTGGATCTGCTCGATGGTCAGATCGTCGGCCATCATCTCCTTGATGCGGACGACCTGGCGGACGACGGTGGCCGGGTACATGCCCTGCGAGCCGCGGTGCTTGCCCTTGCGGCCGACGCGCACGCTGCGCGGCAGGAGCCCGAGCTGCACGTACTTGCGGAGCGTGGCCTCGCCGAACTTGACCCCGTGCTGCTCGAAGAAGGCGAGGATGTCCGCCGACGCCAGCCCCTCGGGGCTCGCGGATTCGAGGCGGTCGAGCTCGCGCTCATCGATGCGATCGGTCACGGAGGTGTGTCCCTTTCGAACAAGACCGAATGTATTCTACTCAGTAGATTACAGTCAATCGCCGTCCGAACTTTTTTTTGCACACGCACGCTCGACGTGCATTCACCGGGGCGCGATCGCTAGGGTAGGACATTCTTCGTCCGTCAAAAAGCCGTCGGCCGCCAGCCGGGCGCGCGCGAGGGCGAGGGCGTCGGCCGAGGCGTCGATCCCCACGAAATCGCGGCCCAGGCGGGCAGCCGCGACGAGCGTCGTGCCCGAGCCGCAGAAGGGATCGAGCACCCTGTCGCCGGGGTCGGTCGTGGCAAGAATCAGGCGCTCGAGCAGCGCCAGGGGCTTCTGCGTGGGCCACCCGACCCGCTCCTTGCCGCTCGGCGCGACGACGCCGATCTCCCACACGTCCGAGAGCGGCGGCCCGGGGCTGACGGCCTCGACCGTGCCCGGCCGGCGGCGCCCGCTCGAGAAGTCGGCCTTCTGGCGACGCTGGCCGAAGGTGGCCAGCGTGGAGGCCGCGAGGGGCTCGTAGCCGTAGAGCGCGTGGAACTTGGGGGCCGGGCCGACGGCGTAGAGCAGGAGCACGTCGTGCATGCGCTGCAGCGCGCGCGAGCGGGTGGGCCAGCGCCGGTAGCGCCAGACGATCTCGTTGCGGAAGGCCCCCGGGCCGAGCAGCGCGTCGAGCAGGACCTTGACGTAGTGGCTCGTGCTCGGGTCGACGTGCACCACGAGGCTGCCGGTCGGGCGCAGCACGCGCGGCAGCGCGGCGAGCCTGGGGGCGAGCATCGTGAGGTAGGCGAGCCTGTCCCCCTCCCCCGCCAGCGCGCGGAAGGCGCCGAGCGCGGTGGCGAGCGGGCCGCCGGCGCCGCAGAGCGCGTCGAAGCGGCGGGCGACCTCGGGCGACCAGCGAAACTGGTCGTCGAAGCCGCCGTCGGGGCCAAGCGCTCCGCGGCGCCCGCGCGCGAGCGCCTGGCGGCGCTGGCCCGTGTTGAACGGCGGGTCGAGGTAGACGAGATCGACGCTGGCGTCGGGCGCGCAGGCGCCGAGCACGTCGAGGTTGTCGCCGAGATGGAGCGAGCCGGTCGCCACGGCGCGAATCTACGTCATGTGGGGGCGGGGCGAGGCGCGCAACGCTGGGGCCGGGGGCGGTCCGTGGTACGGTCCCGGTCGGCCATGCTGGGCGAACGGCTGACGCGAGACGTGTCGGCGCGCGGCGTGCGCATGCGCGTGCTGGAGCAGGGGGACGGCCCGGCGGTCGTGCTCGTGCACGATTTCCTCGCGAGCCACACCTCGTTCGACGACGTCGTCGGGCCGCTCGCGCAGCGCTTCCGCGTCGTCGTGCCCGACCTCCCCGGCTTCGGCGGCAGCGAGAAGCCCTCGCCGACCCGCTACGCCTACGGCATCGAGGCGTTCGCCGAGGCGCTCGCCGACCTCGTCGCCGCGCTCGGCCTCGGCCGCGCCAGGGTGGTGGGGCACGCGATGGGGGGCGCGGCGGCGTTGACCCTGGCCGCGCTGCACCCGGAGCTGGTCGACCGCCTGGTGCTCGTCGATCCGCTCGTCTACCCCTTCCCGCTCGACGCGCGCACGCGCCTCGCGCTGCTGCCGGGGCTCGGGGGCGTGCTCTTCAAGCAGATGCTGGGGCGCGCGGGCTTTCACGCGTGGATGCGCGACCGGTGCGCCGGCCCCGCGTACCAGCCGTCGGCCGACCGGCTCGACGCGCTGTACGAGGGGTTCCACACGCCGGCGGCGCGCGAGAGCGCGTTCGCGGTGCTGCACGCCATCGTGGACACGCGGGCCGTCGTGGCGCGCATCTCGCGGGTGCGCGCGCCGACGCTCATCGTGTGGGGCCGCGAGGACCGCGCCCTTCCCGTGCGCGACGGACAGCGGCTCGCGCGCGCGATCGCTGGCGCGCGGCTCGAGCTGCTCGAGAGCGGGCACGCGCCGCACGAGGAGCAGCCCGAGGCGTTCCTCGCGACGGTGTCCGATTTCCTCGGGGGCGCCTGATGCGCGGCGCCACGCCGCGCGCGCGCTTCGCGCCCGACGCCTCGCTGCGCGCCGGGGGGGCCGTCGTCGGGCTGCTGGTGCTCTTCGCGATCGCCGGGGCCTGGGCCTCGGGTCACGAGCCGAACGCGAGCGACTTCGTCTCGGGGCGCCTCGCCGACGGCTCGCCGACGCCACCGGGCGCCGCGCACTGGCTGGGCACCGATGTGCTGTTTCGCGATCAGCTCGCGCGCCTCGCGTGCGGCGCGCGGCTCTCGCTGGCGATCGCGAGCGCCGCGAGCCTGCTGTCGCTCGGCATCGGCGCGACGGTCGGCGTCGTCGCCGGCTGGTACGAGGGCAAGCCCTTCTCGGTCGCCGGCGTGCGCGTCAGCGTCGACGACCTGCTCATGCGCCTGGTCGACGTCGGGCTCGCATTCCCCTTCCTGCTGCTGGTCATGGCCATCGGCGCGCTGCTCGACCGGTCGAGCGTGGGCACGCTGCTCGTCGTGCTCGGGCTGACCGGTTGGCTCGGCACCGCGCGCATCGTCCGCGCCAAGACGATGCAGGTGCGCGAGCGCGACTTCGTCCTCGCCGCGCGCGCGCTCGGACAGACGACGCCAGCGATCTTGGTGCGGCACATCCTGCCGAACGTCGCCGGCGCGCTGCTCGTCATCGGGACGGTGTCGGTCGCGCAGATGATCCTGGCCGAGAGCGTGCTCAGCTACCTCGCGGTCGGCGTGCAGCCCCCCACCGCGACCTGGGGGCGCATGCTCGCCGAGGGGCAGGCGTACTACACGGCCGCGCCGTGGCTCGTCGTCGAGCCGGGCGCGGCGATCCTCGCGTCGGTGCTCGGCTTCCACCTGCTGGGCGAGGGGCTCCGGCGCGCCTGGGAGCCTCGCGAGCGATGAACCGCGCCGGGGTCCTGCTCGTGTGCGCCGCCGCGCTCGCCGCCG
>CAITLX010000046.1 GCA_903893335.1 uncultured delta proteobacterium
CCTCGAGCACCTCGGAGAGCGAGGCGCCGAGGGCGCCGGTATCGACGGCCGCCGCGAGTCGCCGGCGCGCGGACGCGAGCCGCGCCGTCGCTTCACGAGCGACCGTGTCGAGCGCCCCCCACGGGTAGGGCGTCGCGGTCACCGCCACGCGAGCGTCCAGTGGCGGTCGGAGGTCTGCGTGACGGCCGACGCAGGGACGCCGAGCGGCGCGACGAGCGCGCGCACCTCGTCCACCGTGAGCGCGGCGCGCAGCGAGGCGTCGAAGAGCGCGCGCTGATCGGTGCTCGCTCCGGCGGCGTGGCGCGCGACGAGCGCCTGCACCTCGTCGTCGCCCGCGGGGCGCAGCAGATCGCGCACGAACCAGGAGCCGCCGCCCGCGAGCACGCGCGCCATCTCGCCGAACGCAGCCGCGGGCTCGGGCACGTGGTGCACCAGGCTGTTGGAGACCACGCAGCTCTGCGAGCCGTCGCGGTAGGGCAGCGATTTCGCGTCGGCGCGGTCGACGCGGATGACCCCCGAGAGCGCGGCGCGCTCGACGTTGGCGCGCGCGAGCGCGATCATCGCGTCGCCGAGCTCGACCCCGAGCACGCGCGCCGAGGGCGCGCGGCGGCAGAGCTCGATCGGGATCTGCGCGCTGCCGCACCCCACGTCGAGCACCCGGCCCAGATCGGGCGCGAGCGCGAGCAGGTCGTCGACGAACCGCGCGTTGACCTCGCCGTGGTCCATCGCGTCGTACGCGCGCGCCTCGGCCTCGGAGTCCATGATCTCGGGCTCGAGCACGCGGGCGAGGGGCGGGTTGGTCACGGGGCGGTCGAGGGTATGCGGCTCGCAGGCGGCCGCAAGCACGATCGCGCCGCAGCGCGCACGATCGAAGCGCGCCGCGAGGCCCCCGCCGGCCGGGCTGACTCGGCGCGACGGTGGTGGTACCAAGCGCCCCCATGACAGGATCTCGCGTGCTCGTCACCGGCGCGACCGGCTTCGTCGGATCGCGCCTCGTGCGCCAGCTGGTGGTCGCGGGGGAGCGCGTGCGCATCCTCGCGCGCGCCGGCTCGTCGCTGCGCGGCCTCGACGGCCTGCCGCACGGCTCGTACGAGGTCGCGCTCGGCGACATCACCATCGGCCACACCGTGTACCGCGCGCTCGCCGGGTGCGACCGCATGTACCACGTCGCCGCGCAGTTCAAGATGTGGGCGCCCGACCCGCGCACCATCCTCGACGCCGCGATCGTCGGCACGAAGGAGACGCTCGGCGCCGCGCGCGCGCGCGGCCTGCAGAAGGTCGTGGTCACCTCGAGCGTCGCCGCCGTCGGAGCGACCGAGACGGCCACGCCGATGGACGAGGGCTTCGCGTTCAACCGCCAGGACTCCGAGACGTACATCGTGGCCAAGTGGCGCGCCGAGCAGGTCGCGCTCGACGAGGCCGCGCGCGGCCTGCCCGTCGTCATCGTCAACCCGTCGGGCATCTTCGGGCCGGGTGACTGGAAGCCCACGCCGTCGGGCGACACCATCCTCACCTTCCTGCGCTGGGGCCTGCCGTTCGGGCTGCCGTGGACGGACGGCGGCATCAACGTCGTCGACGTCGACGACGTCGCGCAGGGCCACATCCTCGCGATGGAGTCGGGGCGTCCGGGCGAGCGCTACATCCTGGGCGGCGAGGACATCGGCTTCCGCGCGCTGTTCGACACGCTCGGCGATCTGACCGGGAGGCCCGGCGCCGGGCGGCGCTCGTCGCGCGGCGAGGCGATGGTCACCGGTCGCCTGCTCGAGACGGGCGCGCGCCTGTTCGGCGGCGAGCCGCCGCTCACCTACAAGATGGCGCGCGACTTCGTCGACCGCTGGGTGTGGGTCTCGAGCGCGAAGGCCGAGCGCGAGCTGGGTTACACGCATCGACCCGCGCGCGCCGCGCTCGCGCGCTCGGTGCGCTGGTTCGTCGACAACGGCTACGTGCCGCCGCGCAGCATCCGGCCGGGCGCGCGCTGCGTGGCGTGAGCGCCGTGCGGGTGCGCGCCGCCACCGCCTCGGACCTCGACCGCCTCGTCGAGATCCACGCGACGTCGTTCCCCGACGCGCGCGGGCCCGAGCAGCGGCGCCGCCAGCTCACGCAGCCCCCGCTCGGCTCGCTCGCCGACCTGCGCGTCGCCGAGGACGCGACCGGCATCGTGGGGCACGCCGTGCTCTTCGCGCTCGGCGTCGGGCTCGGGGGCCGCGACGTGCCGGCCGGAGGCATCGCGTCGCTCGGCGTCGCTCCCGAGTCGCGCGGGCGCGGCGTCGCGTCGGCGCTGCTCGCGGGGCTCGAGCGCGAGCTGATCGCGCGCGGTACGCCGCTCGCGCTGCTGTACCCCTTTCGCGAGGGCTTCTACGCGCGTCGCGGCTGGGCGCCGACGTCCCCCTTCGTGCGGCTCGAGCTCGGCGTCGACGCGCTCGCGCGCCCCGATGCTCCGGGTCGCTCCGCGTCGCAGTGGGCTGCCGTCGCGCTCGACGGCGGCCACCTCGGTGAGCTCGCGGCCCTCTACGAGTCCGCCTCGCGCGCGGCCGCCGGGCGGGTGGCGCGCACCCCCGCGTGCTGGGAGCGGCAGCTGGCCGACGAGCGGCGCCACTGGCTGGGCGTGCGCGACGCCGAGGGGCGCCTCGCCGGCTACGCGGCCGTGCGCTACGAGGCCGCCGAGCCGCACGCGCGCACCACGCTGGTGGTCGATGAGCTGGTCGCGCGCGACCGCGACGCGGGCTGGGGCGTCGTCGAGCGGCTGCACGCGCAGCGCGACCAGGTCGACGACGTGCGCCTGACGCTCCCGCTCGGCGACCCGTGGCTGCACGCGTTCCACGACGCGCCCGGCACGCGCCGCAGCACCGCCGAGCTCGAGC
>CAITLX010000047.1 GCA_903893335.1 uncultured delta proteobacterium
CAGGAAGGTGCGCTGGCTCACGCGGTCGGTGCGCCACAGCACGACGTGCGTCGCAGACGACCACGCCCCGCCGTCGGGGACCCACGGCAGCACGATGTCACGCGCCTCGCCCGTGGTGGTGTGCAGCACGCGCGCGCGCGCCGTGGACCAGAGCTCGACGACGCGCCCCCAGCGCACCGGCAGCGTGGCGACCCTCGCGCCACGCAGCGCCGCGTCGGACACGAAGGCGAGCCGCCCGTGCCAGCTCTGGTGCACCCACGCGCCGATCGACAGCCGCGCGACGTCGCTGCGCGGCGAGACGCTGCCGACGAGGTCGAGCGTCTCGAGGTCCACGAGGTGGCCGTCGGCGTGCAGCAGCGTGGCGCCGACGCGCCGCATGTGCGCCGGCAGCCCGAACGGCACCGCGCGCGAACGCACGATGGCCCCGTCGAGCGACGACACGATCGCGAGCTCGACCGCGTCGTCGTCCTCGGACCGGTAGCGGAAGACGGCGATCGTCGCGTCGCCGAGCGGGAGCGCGGCGCAATGCCCCTCGGCGATCAGGAACGAGTGGCGACGCTCGCCGAGGCACCAGGCGTACGACCCGAGCCCCACGATGGGCGTCGCGACCAGCGTGCCGTCGGGGTCCACCGCGACGTGGCCCGGCAGCGATTCGGTGCAGTGCAGCGTGCGCGCGCCGGTGCGCACGTCGATCTCGTGCACGCCGCCGACCCCGGCCAGCGCGACGCGCCGGTCGTCGAGGCGCACCGCGCTCCGAGCCGTGCACGGCAGCGCAGCGGGCGCGACCTCGGCGAGCCGCGTGGGCTCGCTCCCCGCGACGCAGCGCCAGACCGTGCCGTCGCAGAGCCAGGCCACCACGAGGCCGGGGGCCAGCGCGACGAGCGTATCGACGCTCGACGGGAGGTGCACCGCGGGCTCCGGGTCGAGGTCGTCCGCGTCGGGAGCGAGCCGCCAGAGCTTGCCCGACGAGTCGCCGATCCACGCCGTGCCAGCCGCGTCGACGCAGACGTCGTTGGCGCTGGCGTCGTCGAGGTCGAGCGGCGTGACGGCCCGCGCCGAGGCGCTCTGCACGAGGCTCGGCCAGTCGCCTCCGAACGCGAGGAAGCGGTCCTTGCCGATGGTCGCGAGGTGGCCGCGATCGATGGGGTGGTCGGCGAGCATCGACGCGACCGTGCCCTCGCGCAGCGGGCTCACGTCCTCTTCCAGCACGCGGCGCAGCCAGGCGAGCGCGCTCTCCTCGCGCGCGAGCCAGGCGGTCGCAGCGGCGCGCATCGTCTTGGTGCCGCGATCCATCGCGGCCAGCGCGAAGGCCACCTGCCGCTCGCGGCCAGTGGGCGCCGAGGCGAGGCGGTCGGCCTCGCGCAGCAGCAGCGCGACGAGCGAGACGACCTCGGGGCGCACGTCGGGGTCGAGCGGCGCCGCAGCGCGCGCCTCGGCCAGCATGTCGTGCGCGGCGCCGCCGTCGGGCCCCCAGAGCCGCGCCATCACCGTGTCGAACGACGCCCACCAGTCCCACGCCGCCTCGACGCCCTCGTGGCGCGCGATGACCGACCTCCCGGCTGCGAGCAGCTCGCGCTGCGTCGGATCCGCCGGGCGCGGCACGACACACGCGCGCACCGCCGCGGCGCTCGAGAGCACGAGGGCTCGCGACTCCGACGTCGGCGTCGAGGGCTCGGAGGCTTCGATGGGGCTTTGCTGGGTCATGCGTGGGGGGTGTCCTGTCTCTGCGGTCGTGGGTCGTTGCGGCGTGGGTCCTGCCTCATGGACGCAGACGCCCGGCGTTCCTGACCGAGGAGCGCCGGGCGGCGGGCGATTGTTGGGTAGAGCGCGAGGCGGGTCAGCGCATGGTCAGCCGAAGCTCCTTCAGCGCGAGGTCGAGCTCGGATTCGGGCAGCAGCGCGTCGATCCGCGCGCGCCAGCCCCACCAGGCCTCCCGGTCGAGCGCGGCGCCTGCGACGGCGTCGTCGTAGTCGCCCTGGTCGAGCGTCAGCAGCGCGCCGCCTGCCGGAGCGAGCGCGGCGTCGATCGCGTCGAGCCGCTCGAGCAGCTCCACGTCGTCGAGCGACGACGCCTCTCGCTCGAGCGAGACGCGCGCGCGCAGCGCGAGCAGCGTCCACGCGTCGTCGTCGTCGCGCGGAGGCCCGGCGTCGCGGAACCGCGCCGCGACGTCGAGGAGCCGCTTGGCGATGGGGCCTCGCAGCTCGGTCGCGAGCCAGTGGACGAGCACCCGGCGCTCGACGCCGACGAGCGCGCCTGCGGCGAGGTCGGCGAGCACGGCGTCGGCACGGCCGAGCAGCGGCGCGCCGCCTGGCGGGATCGAACGGTGCGGAAGTGTTTCGGATTTCATGGTCTCTGACACTGACGACGAGCCGACTCCGGCGATCGGACACCGGGGCGCGCAGATTTATCGCCCCCTCGCCCCTCGGAGCCCCGCCCCAGCGCGGAGCCCCGAAGGCCTCGGGCGCGCTCAGCCAAGCGGCGACAGCTTGCGCAGCACGCAGAGGTGGCGCAGCGCAGCGCGCGCCCGGCTGAGCCCCCGGTCGACCACGTTGCGCGCCTGCTTCAGCTCTGCCGGGTCGAGCGGCCGACCGAGCCGCTTCGCGCGCGCCTCGACCTCCTCGGCGATGAGCAGCGCGAGCGGCTCGCCGTCGACGTCGTGGCGGACGATCAGCTCGCGGTAGCGCGGGCGCAGCGGGCCTCCCGGTCGCAGCAGGTCGCGCACCGCCTCGATGACCTCTCGCCGCTCGAGCGCCACGTCGGCCTGCCAGTCGGCCGCCGCCGGCGCCGCCGTGGGATCGGCCAGGATGGCGCGATCGAGGGCCGAGACGCTGTCGCCGTCGCACGCCTTCGGTCCGCGCGGGCCGAACCTCCGGACGTGGTCGAGCGCGACCGACCGAGCCGCCACGCTCATGAGCCCAGCCTCGTGCCCCGGCTCGGCCTTCCCCGCGACGATGAGGTCGAGGACCTTCATCACGGCCTGGCCGGCGACCGACGGCGCCTCGTCGGCGAGGTAGCGCGGCAGCGAGCGCCGCGCCTTGGGCAGCGCGACCGCGAGCAGCGCGGCAGCCAGCGCGCCGGTCGCCTTCGTGCGCCCGCGCTCGTCGCCCGAGAGGCTCTGGCGCCATCGCGCCGCGGCCTCCTTCGGGCTGGTCGAGGGGGAAAGGGCGCGCCGAAGCGGTCGCGACGCGAGGTCGTTCGTGGCGGCAGGCGCGGTGCGGTCGTTCGAGTCGGGGGCGGCGTTCTTGTCCATCGGGTCTCCTGGCCGACCGCGTGGAGACGCCTCGCGCACCGCGTGTCGGCACCAGCGCCGGCACATCCGTGGGCGAAACGCAGCGATCGGCTCCCGAGACGACAGGCGCGCCCGAGCGCCGCGCAGAACCTGCGCGCCGCCGAGCCGCCTGGGCCTCGTCCCCGGGGGGACCAGCGTTTGCCGATATAATGAAGGCCGCCCGAATTCCCATTTGGGCCGTGCGCTCTTCCGCCGGCAGCCTGTCCGCTCGCACTCACGGGCCATCGCGGCGCTGCCCGCGGCGACGGTGGCGGCGCGCGACACCAACCGGGTGCGACCTCTCGTTCAGCCCGGTACTCGCCGGCACGAGCCGACCTTCAGAACAGCCACCCGAGCGAAAGCTCGCCGTAGGGGTGTGCCTTGGAGAGCGGCGCGAAGCCGTCCTCGCAG
>CAITLX010000048.1 GCA_903893335.1 uncultured delta proteobacterium
GCCGCCGCGAGCTCGGTGCCGACGTCGCTCGCCGACGCGAGCGCCCCCTCGAAGGCGCCTCGCGCGCGTCGCGAGTCGCCGAGCGAGAGGTAGAGCTCGCCCACCTCGAGGCCGATGCGCGCGCGCAGCGCGACGTCGCGGGTGCTCGCCGCGGCGCGCGCGAGCACGGGCGCCGCCTCGGCGCTTCGGTCGAGCGACTCGCTCACCTCGCGGAAGCGACGGCGCGCCTCCTCGTCGGTCGGGTCGGCGCGAACGACCGCCTCGAGCAGCGGCCTCGCACCCTCCGGATCGCCCAGCTCGTCGAGGCGAAGCGCGGCGAGCCGCCGCTGCACCTCGACCCTGCGCGGCCCGTAGGTGTGCTCGATCTGCACGGCGAGCATGGCCGCCGCGTCGAGGGGGCGCCCCTCGGCGCGGTGGACGAGCTCGAGGGCCGCGGCTGCGCGGCCGGCCACCGGCCGGTGCCCGAGGAGCCGCTCGGCGACGGCGCGCGCGCCGGCGTGCGAGGGGTCGCGCCGCAGGACCTCCTCGACGTGCGGCGTCGCGCGCTCGGGCTCGCCGAGCGTGTCGGCGTAGAGCTCGAGCAGCCGGCCTCGCAGCCGCACGACCTCGGCCTCGGGCAGGTTGGGCAGTCCCTGTTCGAGCAGCCGAGCGGCGTCGGCCCCGCGCCCCGCGGCGAGGAGCTGACCGGCGAGCGCGAGTCGGGCGCCGACGTCGTCGGGAGCGAGCTTGACGATCTGCTGGTGCACGCGGACCGCCCGCGCGCCACGCTCGCCGGCGACCTCGAGCAGCGCGGCGGCGCGCTGCAGGAGCTCGAGCTGGACGGCGGTGTCACCTCGGTGCGGCGCGACCAGCGCGTAGGCGTCGGCGCGACGCGCCGCGTCTCCGGTCTCGGAGAGGAGGCGGTCCATGCGCTCGAACGCCTCGACGTGCGCAGGGTACGCCGCGAGCACCTTCTCGAGGTAGGCGATCGCGCCGTGCGTGTCGCCGAACGCCTCCTCGAAGAAGACGGCGGCGCCGTACAGGATCTCGGCCTGCCCGGCGCCCGGCAGCAGCTTCAGGCGCCGCTCCTGGGCGAGCCGCTCGTAGGCGAGCGCGAGGTCCTCGACCCGCTCGTCGCGCAGCGCAGCGGCGTGCAGCTCGGCGAGCAGCGGCGCGCAGGCGGCCCCCTTCGCCACCGCCGCGACGATGGCGTCGAGCAGCAGGCCGACGTCGTCGAGCTTGGCGGCGAGGCGAGCGGGGAGCTCGTCGGCCAGCGGAATCGCGCGCGTGGAGGGGCGAACGGGTTTCGAGGAGTCCGACGTCATGGCATGCCCGCCCCCGGCGAGGGGGCCGATGCTAGCAAAGATGCACGCGTCGCGGCTGACAGCCACGCGCGACCCCGGTAGCGTCACGCCATGCTCGTGCGCTCCGCCTGTCTCGGCCTGCTCCTCGCCCTCGCCGGCTGCTCGTCCTCGGACGACGCCGCCCCCCTCGCCAAGGGCCCGCCCGCCGCGATCCCCGGCACGACGGTGCTGTTCGACCTGGCCGCGGACGCGGGAAGCGCGGCCGGCTTCTACGCCTCGCCCCAGCCGTCCGACCTGCGGCTCGACGCAGCCGGCATGCAGAGTTGGGCTGGGCTGCCCAACCCCAAGGCGCGCAAGGTCGTCGGAGGGCTGTCGGCGCTCGCGGCCCAGCGCCGCGGGCACTCGGTGCTCCCCGTCGCGTACTTCCACTTCGACGCAGCCCTCGCGGCGCGCGACGCGGGCGCCGTCGTCGTCGGCTCGACCGACGCGCCGCTCCTGCTCATCGACGTCGACCCCGCCTCGCCCGAGCGCGGCAAGACCATCCCCACCATCGCGGGGGTGCTCTCCCCCGACGACTACGTCCCGACCAACCTGCTCGCGGTCGCCGCGCGCCCCGGGTTCGTGCTCCGCAGCGGGCGCCGCTACGCCTTCGTCGTGCGCCGCTCGCTCGGCGACGCATCCGGCGCACCGCTCGGCGTCCCGCTGGCGCTCGCGCAGCTTGCGGCCGGCGAGGCCCCCGCGGGAGCCAACGGCGCAGCAGCGGCCACGCTCTACGCGCCGCTCTTCGAGACGCTCGACCAGATCGGTGTCGACCGCGCGACGGTCGCCGCGGCCACCGTGTTCACCACGGGCGACTCGATGGCCGACACGCTCGCGCTCGTGACGAAGGTGCGCGCCGCCTACTCGGTCACGCTCACCGACCTCGCGCTCGCGCCGTCGAGCTACCCGAACCTGTGCGAGATCCACGCGAAGGTGGCCTACCCGCAGTTCCAGAAGGGGGCGCCCCCCTTCGACACCGAGGGCAGCTTCGAGGTGGGCACCGACGGCCTGCCCGTGCACCAGCGCGACGAGATCGCCCCCGTCGTCATCACCCTGCCGAAGAAGCCGATGCCCGCCGCGGGCTACCCCCTCGAGACCTTCGTGCACGGCTCGGGCGGGTCGAGCGACGCGATGCTCTCGCCGCTCGGCGACGACGACAAGCCGCACCCCGGCACGGGCCCGGCGCACGTCATGGCCGACTTCGGCATCGCGATGGCCGGCAGCGCCATGCCGGTCAACCCCGAGCGGCTGCCGGGGGCGAGCGAGATCGCGTACGTCAACCCGAACAACATCCCCGCGACGCGCGACATCTTCCGCCAGGGCATCGTCGAGCAGATGCTCTTCCTCGAGGCGCTGAAGACGCTCGTCATCCCGGCCGACGTGCTCGCCGGCTGCGCGGGCCCGACGCTGCCCGCGGGCGCGCCCGGCTTCTCGTTCGACCCGGACAAGCTCGCGGGGGCCGGGCAGTCGATGGGCGCCTGGTACACGAACATCATCGCGCCGCTCGAGCCGCGCATGAAGACGATCGTGCCGACGGGTGCCGGGGGCTACCTCACCTGGTTCATCACGACGGCCGGGCCGCTGCAGACCACGATCAACACCCTCACGGCGCTGGCCGGGCCGTTCCTCTTCGGCGCGCCCGACCTGACCGTGCTCCACCCCATCGCCGCGCTCGTCGAGGCCGCGCTCGAGCCCGCCGACCCCATCGTGGGTCAGCCGCGCGTCGCCGCGCACCCGCTGCCGGGAATGCCCGCCCGCAACATCTTCACCGCCGTCGCGCCGGGCGACTCCTACTTCTCGACGCTCACCTACGAGGCCGTGCAGCTGGCCTTCGGCAACGAGGAGGCGGGCGAGGTCCCCTGGCAGGGCCTGCCCGACGCGCTCGCGCTCGACGGGCGCGGCGCGCTCCTGCCCTACCCCGTCTCGAACAACCGCACCTCGGACGACGGCCAGAAGTCCACCGGCGTCGTCGTCGGCTACCAGGTCTCCGGCTACGACCCGCACGGCATCTACTCGCACGACGAGCGCGTGAAGCACCAGTACGGCTGCTTCGTCTCGACGGCGTTCGCCACGGGCACGGCGACGGTGGTCGCGCCCGCCGCGCTCGGCGCTCCGTGCGAGTGAGTGCGCGCCTCTCCTCCTGACGCCAGCGCCCCTCGGCGCAGCGCTGGACCGGGACGCCGCGCATTCGCTTCGCCCCCGCGCCGGACTTGCGCCCGCGCGGCGCCTCGACGTCTCGATCGCGTACACCGCGAAGGCTCGCCGACGGCCCTTCCGGAGCACGACACACGATCCGCGCATCACCCCCTTGCGCCGCGGCGATCGAATGCGCAACAGAGGATTTCAGATCTGCGGGAGGGGCCACCCAGGTGCAGGGCGCATCGGGGGCGACCTCCGCGGGAGGAATCCATGCTGGCCGAGCAAGTCATGACCGCCGACGTCCGCGTGTGCGCCCCCAACGACGACCTCGCGAAGGTCGCCGGCCTGATGTGGGACTACGACTGTGGTTGCGTGCCCGTCGTCGACGCGTCCGAGCGGGTCGTCGGCATGATCACCGACCGCGACGCCTGCATGGCGGCGTACACGAAGGGGCGGCCGTTGGCGGAGCTGATCGTGTCCGACGCGATGGCCAGCAACGTCATCACCTGCAAGCGCTCCGACACCACCCACTCGATCGAGCAGCTGATGGCCGACAACCAGATCCGCCGCATCCCCGTCGTCGACGACGATGGGCGCATCGCCGGCATCGTGTCGCTCAACGACCTCGCGCGCGCCTCCGCTCGCCCTCCGAGCCGCGGCGGGCAGGTCGATCAGCGCCACGTCGCGCTCACGCTCGCGGCGACGGCCGCCCCCCGCTCGTCGTTCCCGCCCCCCAACGGCAGCGCGAGCACCTCGCGCTCGTCGGACAGCAAATCGGAAGGCGCGAGCGCGTAACGAAGGGGCCTGCTCCCAGGGGGGGGACACGCCAGACCCGCCCGCGCGGCGCGCGGGGGCCTTTCCATCGCACGCTGCGCCGCTCTGCGACGCGACGCGAACCGAACCCATTGCAATAGAAGGAGATGATCATGGGCAATCTGATGCCGTATCGTCCCGTGGGGGACGTGTTCTCGCAGATGCGCAAGGAGATCGACGACCTCGCGCGCGGCTGGTTCGGCGCCCCGATGACCACGCCGAGCCTGACGCTCGGCGCGTGGCCGACGGGCGAGGGCATGTTCGCGCCGCTCGACGTCCACGAGACCGAGACCGAGTACGTCATCCGCATGGACATCCCGGGCGTCGACGAGAAGGACGTGAAGATCACGTGCCAGGGCGACACGCTGACCGTGAAGGGGGAGCGCAAGAGCGAGAAGACCGAGACGAAGGGGGAGATGCGCTACGCGGAGCGGACCTACGGCGCGTTCCTGCGCAGCATTCCGCTGCCGGCGAGCGTCAAGGCCGAGACCGTGCGCGCGAAGTACCACCAGGGCGTGCTCGAGATCCACGCGCCCAAGTCGGAGAAGAACCCGGCGCGCGAGATCAAGGTCGAGGCTGGCTGACGCCGCAGCGACCGCAGCATGATGGCATCCGAGGCTTCGCCGGGGGTCAGGGGGAGGCGGAGCTTCGGGTGTCGTCGCCATCGCTGCGGTGGCCGGCGGTCGCTGGGCCCTCGGGTCGCTTCCCGGGCCTCGGCCGATCGCGCTACGTTCCGAGCATGCTGCTTCACGGGGGCGTCGTGCTCGGGTTGCCCGCTCTCGCAGCGCTCGCGCTCGTCGGGTGCAGCGCGGGTGGGTCGAGCGAATCGGCCTTCGGGGGGTCGGGCAGCCACCTGCCGCCCGACGCCTCGGCCCCCGACGGCGCGCTGTTCGACGGGAGCGCCGGGGGCGACGACGCGGGGGGGCCCGCCGACGGCGCGTCGTGCGGGAGCGTGCTGCTCGGCGCGTCGGCGCAGCCTGGCAACGTGGTCGTCGTCTTCGACCAGTCCAACAGCATGCGCCAGGCGTTCGCCAGCGGCGACGCAGGTGCGACCGCCCCGAAGTGGCAGGTGGCGCGCGACGCGCTCGCCGCGGCCGTGCAGCCCATCGCCGCGAGCCTGCGCCTCGGCGCGATCTTCTTCCCGACCCAGCCGCAGCCTGCCGGCGGCACCTGCGGCCTGGTCGACCTCATCGACGTCGCGCCGCCACAGATCGCGCTGACGCCCGGCGCGGCGTTCCTCTCGTCGTGGGGCGCCCACTTCGCGGCGCCGGGTTGGGCCACCATCCTCTCGACCCCGCTCGCCGACGCGCTGCACAAGGCCGACCTGGCGCTCGCCGACCCCTTCGCCTTCCCGGGCAAGCGCGTCGTCGTCGTGCTGACCGACGGCGCCCCGACCTGCATCACGGCGGCGGCGGCCGTGGCGGCGCCCGTGCTCGCGATGGCCTCGCGCGGCATCACGACCTACGTGGTCGGCCTGCCGGGCTCGGCCGGCGCGACCGCGCTGCTCGACACGCTGGCCGCCGCGGGGGGCACGCAGCACTTCCTCACGCCCGCCGACGCGCAAGCGCTGACCACCGCCCTCGCCGCCATCGCGTCGGGCGCGGTCGACCCGTGCACGCTCACGCTCGACCCCCCTGCCCCCGACCCGGCCAAGGTGTGGCTCTACACGACCGACGCGAACGGCACGCAGACCGAGGTGCCGCAGTCGGATGGCTGGTCGGTCAGCGCCGACGGCGCGACCGCGTCGCTCACCGGCGCGCTCTGCGACGGCGCGACCCACGGGGCCTTCACCGCGATGCAGTTCGTGTTCGGCTGCCCGCTCGGCGGGCCGCACTGAAGCCATCCCCGCTCGGCGGGCCGCACTGAAGCCATCCCCGGTCGCGGGCGGCACGGAAGCCCCCGCTCGGCGGGCGAAGGTGACACGCGTGTCACCCGCGGCCTGCGCGGGTCGCGGTCAGACGCCGAGCGCCGCGAGCAGGGCCTCGACGGCCTCGTCGGCGTGCCCCTCGCGCACGATCACCTCGGGGTGTTCGGGGGGCTCGTAGACCGCGCCGAGGCCGGGCA
>CAITLX010000049.1 GCA_903893335.1 uncultured delta proteobacterium
CGCCGTGCCGAGCTCGGCGGCGCGGAACTGCTGCGTCGAGGCGCTCGACGCTCCGAGCGCGAAGGCGTCGACGTTCAGGTACGTCTTGCCCGTCGCCGAGCAGCGCACGACGACGTCGCCGGGGTCGAAGGAGTAGACGCCCCCGCCCGCGTTGGTCAGCGTCACGCCCCCCGTGGCGTACGTCGCCTCGACGGCCTCGACGCCGTAGACCTCGAGGGCGAGGCGCCGCAGCCAGTCGCCCTCGGCCAGGTCGAGGAAGCCGTACCGGGTGACCAGCACCATCAGGTCGACCAGGCCCGAGTACAGCTGCGCGACGACCGCGATGAGCGTGCGCACGACCGAGCCGGAGCCCCAGGAGGTGGTCGACAGCCCGAGCGAGCTGGCGATGCCGTAGAGCGTGCTCTTCACCGAGTCGGGGGTGACGCGCGCGAGCAGGGTGTCGAGAGGGATCAAGCTCACGTGGTGCTCCCGAGCAGGACCGCGCCGGCCTGCGTGACGTCGACGACGAGCGGGAAGGGCCCGTCGCCCGTGTCGATCGAAATGTTGAGTCGGACGGCGCCGCCCGCGACCGCCGTCGAGACCGTCGCGGCCTCGACGCGCTCGTCCTTCAGCAGCTCCGCGCGCACGAGCGCGGGTATGGCTGCGAGCTTCGTCGGCAGCGCGCCCCAGGAGACGAACTCCCGCACGTCGGTGCCGTAGTCGGGGTCGTCGAGCAGCATGCCCCGCGGCGTGGTCAGGCGGCGAAAGAGGGCCTGCCCGAGCAGTTCGGTGCCCGAGACCTCGCGCATCGTCGGCTCGAGGTCGTCGACCAGGGACAGGTCGGTGCCGAAGTCGGTCATGCGACCGTCCCCGTGCCCGTCACGGGGCCTCCGCCGGGGGGAGCGACGAGCAGCGTCGGGACGACCGAGGCGTGCGTGGTGATGTGCTGGACGACCGCCTCCGCGATGGCCGAACACATGTCGGCCAGGGCGACGCCGTCCACCGCTCCGGTGGCCCGCGAGGGATCCACCATCGCGTCGTGAATCGCGGTCGCGAGGTCTGCGGCGGAGAGCGCCATCAGCTCGCCCTCACGCGCGTGCTCGAGCTGATGATGGTCCCGCCGAAGGGCCCCGCGACGACGTTGTCACCGAAGCGCGCGACGCCAGTGCTGCCGCCGCCGAGCTTCGTCACCGTGGCGTGCTCGCCGATGGCGACCTCGTCGTCCGCATCGAGCGCGACCTTGAGCGGGCGGAACGCCGCGTCGCTCGTGGGCGCGAAGTGCGTGACGATCGGCTGGCTCGGGTCGCCCTCGATGAACGACACCAGCACGACCGCCCCAGGGGTCGGCGTGCCAGACCCGCCGGGCAGGCCGGGAACCATCGAGATCGGCAGCACGTCGGGCAGGCCGAGCTGGCGGTTGACCACCTGCAGGACGACGCGGCCGTCGGCGTTCGCCACGACGCGGTAGCGCACCAGCGCGTGCCAGGTGAACGGGCGCGTGAGCTCGACCACGATGGCGCGCAGCGCCTGGACGATGGGGTGCTCGCTCATGCCGCCAGCTCCTCGCCCCACGCGCGCACGCGCACACATAC
>CAITLX010000050.1 GCA_903893335.1 uncultured delta proteobacterium
CTCGCGGAGCACCCCGCGCGCCATCGGCTCCTCTTGCTGCTGAGCGACGGCAAGCCGACCGACTACGATCGCTACGAGGGGCGCCACGGCATCGCCGACGTGCGGCAGGCCGTCCGCGAGGCCGACCGGCTCGGCGTCAGCGTCCACGGCCTCACCATCGACCGGCACGCGAGCGACTACCTGCCGGCGATGCTCGGGCCCGGCCGGTGGCACATCCTGCGCGACGTCGCGGCGCTGCCGCGCGCGCTCGTGGCCGCGTACGCGGGGCTCGCCGGCTGACCGTCGGCGCCCGCGCGGTCGAGGCTCAGAAGCGGTAGCGCAGCGTGCCGCGACCGCCGTACACGGCGCCCATCTTGCTGTCGTCGAGCGCGCGAAACGCCGAGCCGGGCGAGAGCACGCCACCCTCGGCGCCGAGCGTCACCTCGCTGCCGAAGACGATGGCCCGGTAGCGCACGCCGAGGTCGAGCTCGGTGGCGAGGTAGCGACCCGCGTCGCCGCCGAGCGGCGAGCGCGGCGAGCCGCCGGCGAGCTGCGTGTTGAACGGGTCGGTGTTCGGCACGTTGGCGAACGCGAAGAGCGGACCGGCGTAGACCTCGAGCCCCGCGAGGGGCCGGAAGCGCACCTTGGGGAAGATGGCGACGGTGTTGGTCGCGCTGCCGCGCGTCGGCACGCGCTCGAGGTCCTGCGCCGGGGTTGCGGACAGCTGCGGATCGGCCGCGGTCGCGGTCGTGCGCGCGCTCTGCGCCGCCATCACCTGGCGGAACAGCAGCAGGCCGAAGGCGTAGTTGGGGTCGGCGTGAAACGCGTTCTGCGCGTGGTCGTACGGGTTCTGATCGCCGGAGGCGTAGAGGAAATCGAGCACGGCGCCGAGCATGCCGGCGTCGAGCGACGCGCGAGCGGCGCCGCCGAGCTCGAGCACGTCGTGCTGGACGTGCTCGACCGAGGCTCCGAGGTCGGTCGTGCCCTTCACGAGCGCCCACTCCGTCTCGAGCCCGAGCACCGCGCCGGAGATCTCGAGCGTGCCCTTGGCCGTCGCGTCGATGAGCGTGACGTCGGTCGCGCGCCCGTCGGCGTTCTCCTGGTGGCGGCGCACGACGGAGACGCCGGCGGAGCTGGGCTTGCCGTGTCCGGCGACGAGCGCGCCGAAGAACTGGCGGGCCGAGTCGCCCGCGAGCAGCGTGTCGTCGCCGAGCACCTTGTCGGCGCCGAGCGAGAGCGCGAGGGCGAGCGGCGTGTGCGGCCCGGTCGAGAGCTGGGCGCGCAGCACGCGGTCGCCCCCGCGAGGGTCGGTGAACGAGGTGCTGCCGGGCTGCCAGCCGTGGGCGCCGTCGTTGGAGATGAGCCCCATGCCGAAGTGGCTCGTCTGCGCGCCGACGTCGAGGTGCAGGAGGTTCGCGAGCGACGCGCGCGCGTGCAGCTTGCGAAGCTGCGTCTCGAGCCCCTCGCTGCCGGGGTAGCCCTGGCCGTCGACGCCGGCTGCGCGCGCATCGACGCCGGTGACGAGGTCGACCTCGGCCTCGCCGAGCAGCGCGAACGGCGCCCACTGCATGCCGCTCGAGAAGCGCGCGCCGAGGCGCACCTCGGGGCTCGCGCTCGGCCCTCCGAACGTGGTGCCGTAGCGATCGAGCGGGAACCTCGACACGCTCTCGAGGCGCCCCGCGAGCGACACGGGCAGCGAGAGCTCCATGCAGCGGCTGCCGAGCGCGAGGTGCGCGAAGGGCTTGTAGCTCTCGGCCTCGCCCGCGAGCCGCGCAGCGGGGGCAGGCCCGAGCGCGCGGGGAGCGGGCTCACCGAGGCAGAGGTCGCGCGCAGCCGCAGGCGGCGCGAGCGGTTCGGCGGGAGCGACCGCGTCGGCCGCTGCCTGGGCCTGAGCAGCGGTGACGTCGGCCGGAGCCTGGGGCTCGGAGGGCGTGGCCGGCGGCGCCGCGTCGTCGGCGCGTGCGTCTCGCGGGCTCGCAGCCGCGGAGGCGAGGAGGAGCGCCGAGGAGACCAGGATCGAATGTCGCCGCATGGGGGTGAGACCTAACCTTACGAACCCGCGCGGACGCGGTGCCAAGAACGCCGGAACGGTGGACGACGCGCGCGCGGTCACTTCAGGGGAAACGTCGGCCACGTGCACGCGGAGGTCGCCTGGCACTTGTCGAACGAAAACTCGCGCCCGCTGCTCTGCATGTAGCGCCCGACGATGTTGAGCAGGTACGTGCCGAGGTCGAACGCGCGCGTGGGGTCGGGGGCGACGAAGCCGTGCTTGCCCTGCGGGCTGAGCATCGGGAAGAGGACGCCGCTGTAGGTGCCGTCGGCGCGGCTCTGGCGCATCAGGCGCAGCGGGGGATCGAGGCGCGGCACGTCGAGCCCGTCATCGACGGGCATCACGCTGGCGAGGTGATCGACGTCCATCAGCACCGGCTCGCCCTTGCTGTTCTGGTAATGGCCGAGCCGGTAGGTGCCCTCGATGGTGTGCGTGTCGATGAGCACCTGGTTCTGCGACTTGCCGTAGCGCGGGTCGTCGCGGTCGTACTCGACGAAGCCGGCCGAGCGCGCGAGCCCCACGCCCGCGGCGATGAGCACGCCCGGGTCGCCGACCGACGGCATGAGCATCACGTTGGTGCGCGTGGTCTCGCCCGTGCCGTACGTCATGGTGCGCGAGCCGTCCCAGTAGGGGGCCCAGTTCATCGGGTCGGCGGAGTCGAGGGCGATCTGCGAGAGGCCGAGGAAGCGCCGCAGATCGGGCGTGCCGCGGCGCAGGCCGA